>CAZAGA010000004.1:0-29233 GCA_964484335.1 uncultured Anaerolineaceae bacterium | reverse complement strand
AAACCAAAGAAGCCCAGCAGCGCGCCGGGATCGCCATCGCCGAAGAGGTGGTCAGTGTCCTGCAGGGCAAGGAGCCACGCTGGCGGGTGCTGAAGAATGATTGATGGTATGGAAAATTCTTGCTAGATTGTGGGTAAGGTTAACCAAATAACGGGCTGTCCAGATTATTTCATTGGACAGCCCGTTATTGGTTATGGGGAGCTTATGGCGTCCAGGGGCTGTAGTTCTTGGTGTAATTGCCTCCCATCAAGGTCAGGTCGTAGATGTTGGTGTAACTATCGCCCGTGACATCGCTAGAGCCTTGCCCGCCGCAGGTGGTCGCGTTTGGGGTCGAAGGATTGTAAGCGTTGCCGATGCAGCCCGCATCCAGGATGTCGATCAGGTTATCGCTGACTGCGTCGCCGCCCAACAGCAGGACCAGGTTCAACGGCGTCAAGGGCCGTTGGCTGAGCAGCTTGAAGTGCGCCCAGTCGGTTGGCACCGGTGGCTGGGGGATCAGGTTCGGGTCGGTTGACATGATAGTCGTTGGCAGATACAGGTCACGATCTACAAACAGGTAATAATCGTTGCCTACCGTGATGACTTTCGGTGAAAGGTGCGCCGTGGTATAACCGCCACCGGGAGCGCTGGTGGCATTGGCCAGCTCAACCGAGGCAGATTTATTGGCCACGCTATACACCCGCACCCAGGCGCCGCTGTCATTGGAGCGACCTTCCAGGTCAACAAAACCGGTGTAGTTGGCAATCCCCAGGATGACCAATTTCCCATCCTCGCTATCGGTGATATCGCGTTCTGGCAGGCTGGGCAGTCCGTAGCCTGCATTATTCACCCAGATCTTGACACCACCTACCCCTCCAGCGCTCGTGTCAACCGGCTGAGCGGAGATATCAAACAAGGCTTCCCATGGCCCGTTTCCTACCAAGCCGCTGACGGGTGTGAAATTCATCGTCAGGATGGTTCCGCCATCGACGGTCACCTCGGGGGTGGGGAATTCCAGGCTGCAGCGATAGGATAAAATCCCTGCTGTGTTGCTCAGGCTGGTGCATTTACCAGCCCATGGATTGGCGAAGGTTGTTGAATTCAAAACCAGTTGGCTGGCATCCCAGGTTAGTGAAAAGCTTAACCCATAAAGCTTTTGGGCATCGATTTTCAGCTTGACATCGAAAGTCTGGTTTTCAGCCACTGTGCGCAGCAAGAGATCATTATCCGGATCGACATCGATATATGGCTCGAGGAATGTCCACGGTGTGTAGTCCAGGTTTCCGTTGGCGCCATCGCCAGCCGTAGGTCCGCCGTAAGCGCCCCACGAGTTATATTCGGTATCGAACAGGTTGGCGCTGTCATTCTGGACGCCAGGCCCAAGATTTTCCTTGAACAGGTTGCCCTCGATTGTCAAGACGCCATTCACTGAGGCTCCGCTGTTGATCTGCAAGCCGGATTCTTGGTTGTCATGGAACCAGTTGCTGACCACCTTTAATGAGATGACCGGACCAGCCAGCTCGACCCCATCCTTCCAGCGCTTGACTTCGCAATTCAACAGGTTGAAGTTGTCTGCTCCGGCCTGGACCAATACCGCTGGAGAGCTGTTGTTGGCGGTTCCAGTCCAGCCGTCCAGGACGCCATTCTGCACCACAACATCATCAGCAGTGATGGTGAAGGCCGGTGAACTTCCAGTAAAGGTTCGCCCACTTAGGTCAATTGTCACACCAGATTTGTTAATCGTAGCCGAACCCGGGAAGGGTCCGCTGGTGATCGGAACAATGGTGTGGCCATACAGAGTCTGTGGATCGTCCACTGCTTGCTGAACGCTGGCGAACTCTTCCAACGTGGTGGTGTTTCGGAAGTGGCCGCCAATGGGACTGCCGCCACAGGCATCCAACCAGGGGGTGAAAGCCACCTGGTTACTGACTTCATCGCCCAGGCCTGCCGGGTTATTCAAGGCGTTGTAAGGCCCCATTGCACTGCCCCACCAGTTGTTGGCCGCAGTCACACTCGGTGCAGTGCTGGTTAAACCGTATTCGTTGCCTGAAATGCAGTTGTTTTGCGCCGTCACGGTGCTGCTATCGCTGGCATCGTAGCCCACCGCAATACCAGTTGTGCTGCCCGTCAGGCTGTTGTTGGTAATCGTGGCTGTGGTGCCTGCTCCATAATAGGTAGTTACCAGGATACCTGCAGAAGTGGAGCCATCTGAGCTGGCTACACCCAGGTTGTTTGAGATGCTGTTACCGCTGATTGTCGCTACTGCACCACCGCCCAGCTCGACAGCGTAATCCAACCAGTCACCCGCGCCTTTTCCAGTGAAGGTGTTGCCATTGATTACCACGTTGGTGGCGCTAGTCCCAAAGGCAATTACACCGATCCGGCCTATGTTGCTGAAGTTGCTATTGCTGACCGAGCCGTTGCCAAACAGCACTACTCCCGTACCCAGATAACCCGGGTAAGTGATGTTCTTCAAGATCGTATCATCGATTGTGCTGCTGCCGGAGGAACGGACAGCCTGGTTGATATTTTTCCCGCTCCCGTCCAAGGTAACTTTAGAAAGATTGAAGGTGTAGCCGCTGTTAACCAGGAACCAGCCGCGCGCGTCGCCAGAGCTGCCTGTGTCTGCCGATGGGGTGATAATAGTCGTGTTTTTATCAGCCCCAACCAGGGTGATATTTTTCCCGATCGCAATCTGGGGTCCTTCGACAAAAGTTCCGGCTGTAACATTCACCGTCGCGCCACTGTCAGAAAAATCAATTGCGGTTTTGACGCTCGGCGAGTAGGCTGTGCTGCCAGAAAAGCCGGTCGGCTTATCCGTTTTAGCAAATTTGGCCAGGGTTGTTTCATTGACCACGGCCAAATTACCTACATTCAATGCGTATAGCGTGGCGCCGCTGAAATTGGCTCCAGCTTCGTTGAAGCTGGTTGCGCCGGCAAAAAGGACCGCTCCAGAGAAGGTGCTTGTGTAAGTATTCCCTTGCACCAGGCCCCCGGAATCCAGCACCGCATCGCCATCGTCGAGGATGGCCACGCCAGTCCCGTATTCATACTCGGAAGCCGAGGCGTCGTAACCGGTTTGGATATTCTCAAAGACATTCCCGGAAATCAGCGCGCCATTCCCGGCCGCAGCTCCCGTCAGGCTATACAACCAGACGCCAGCCCCGGCTGAGACATCACTGCCAGAGCTGGCTCCACCCAGGTTATAAATCTTGTTCCCCTGGATCACCAAACCAGTCAGCGTATTGCGTACTCCGCTGACAGCATCGCCCAGGCCAAAAACGCCATAGCTGGTGACATACGCTGTGCTGCTCGGGTTGGGCAAGGCCATACCGTGGATGAAGTTATTCTTGACATCAAGCTGGGACAAATTCCCGGCGCCGGTCGAAGCATACAAGAGAACACCGGCGTAGGTGCTGCTGTTTCCGACGATATCACAACCATCGACAACTACGCCGCTGGCCTTGATTACCAAGCCATTCGGTTTACCGCTGGCATCGATAATCGTTTCTGCTGCCGAGCCAGCTGTTCGTCCACTGACCGGAACCCCGGCCTGGGCGCAGAGCAAGCTCAATCCCGAATTAATCGTTACGCTTTCAGCGTAACTCCCTGCGGCAACATAGATCGTCCCGCCTTTTGCGATGGCATTCACCGCAGCCTGGATGGTGTTGTAGGCTGCGCCTGGATGGCCGCAGTCGCCGCTAGTACAAACCCATAATTCTGGATAGGCCGCGCTAATGCCCCAGGCGGCCTCGGCGCTGACTTCGTTGTTTTCACCGCTTCCAGGGTAGTTTTCCCAGCCGCCGCTAAGCAGCTGTACCCCGAGCATATAATCCGCCGCGCCGCGTAAGTTTCCCAAGTACGAGGCGCGATTGACCTCATTCAACGCCAAAATGGCATAGGCAGTCTCCTGAATGGTTTCGTTGCCGTCATTCGGTATGACGTAATTTGAATTCCAGGCAAAACCGCCGTTATTGATCTGGTAGCTGGCCAGGATGGCTGCCAGGTCGGCCAGGCTAGAAGCAGCGGCATGTTCGCCGGCCGTTGGGTCGAATTCTTCGACCACAAAAGCCAGGCCATATAGTCCACCTGCCAGGCCAATCACATCATAATACTGGTCGCCATCTAGCTCATCGATTTCTGCCTTTACCCCATTGATCCAGGCGCTGGTATCGGCGCCGCAGGAAGCCGCTCCAACCAAGCCCATTCCGAGGTCCCAGGCGGCCATATTTGCCTGGCTGCCGGCTCGGTTGGCGCGGATTAAATTGACATACCCGGCTGTGTCATACAAGGTACCGGCGCCATTGCGATTGTAGGTCCCGGTGGCCAGTGGACCGTAAAAGTTGTTTAGGACATGGGTGGTATACGTCGTTCCACCCAGGATGGCATCTAGCTGGGCGGCCAGGTAGCCATCGGAGGGTGAAAAATTATTGGTTTTGGTCAATAACAAGGCGCCCGCATCTTGCACCGCGGTCAGGTGATCGGGATCGCCGGTGTGAAGGTAGGCTTGAGCTAGTCCTTTTCCAATCGGACCGATCGTGTTCAACGCTGAGCCGGTTGCCGGGTTGCCATCATCCAATGGCCAATCCCAACCGCCATCGTTATTTTGTAGAACCGCCAGGCGATCGCCGTTGGCTTGCAGTGCGCTGCCAACCTGTGCGGCCGAAGCAGGCGCCAGGCGTTCCAGGGGCTGGCGCGTGTTTTGGCCTGGCGCTGAGGGATTAGTCCCCGCCTCCGGGCCTGGGCTGGCAGGATCTGGCCGCACCAGGCTGCCAGTCGCCCGACTGCCTCCCATCGGGACCAGGATTACCCCGACAACTAAGAGCAAGGTTAGTAGAATTGGCCATCTTTTTCGCATCTGAACGCACTCCTTCTGTGCTGGTTTGGAAAATTTGGGCTGTCCAGGCGTCAGCCTGGACAGCCCATTACCGGATAATGAGCTATGGCGCCTGAGTCCACGGGCTGAACGTCTTATCGTAGTTCCCGCCCAGCAGTACCAGGTCATAGATATCTACTTTGCCATCCCCGTTGACATCGCTCGTGCCGGCCCCGCAGGCGCTGGCTCCACCGCCATACGCGCCGCCAATGCAGCCCAGGTCGGAGGCCTCGATGACATTGTTGTCATTGGCATCGCCGCCCAACAATTGCATCAGCAAGAGCTGGGTCAACGGCCGCGTGTCCAGCACATCCCCATTGGCGAACAGGGTGGGCAGGCTTGGCCAGCTCGGCGAGGTTGCCACTGCCGTCGTGGGCAGGTAAAGCGGTGCATCCACCTGGAAGTAGTAGGTGGTTGGGATATTGAGCTGGTAAGGGCTCAGGTAGGCGGTGGTAAATTTGCCCGACGAAACACTGGCCCCATTGGCATATTCCACTGCGCCAAGGATCACATTCTGGTTATACACGCGCAGGGTTGCGCCGCTGTCGTTGGCGCGCCCTTCCAGGTCGATATAGCCGGTGAAGTTGGCCAGGCCGTAAATCGTGACTTTGCCGTCATCGGGCGAATCCGTGATCGTGTGCCCGGCCTTGCCCGAGTCTGCGCCAAAGCCGCCATTGTTCACGAAGACCTTGATCCCGCCTTTCGCACCCGTCGAAAGCTTCAGTGGATCGGTGGACAGGTCCAGGTAGGTGTCCCACGGCCCATTGCCGCTAATGCCAGGGCCAACCGCCTGGAAAGTGATCGTGTTGATCGTTTCACCCAGGCCATTGTTAACTTCGCTGGCTGGCGAGAAGCGCGTGCAGTAAACCGAGATCACCCCAGGGATGCTGGTGGCGTCATTCGTGCAGGACCCATTAGGCGCACCCATGAAGCTGCCGTTGGACACGCTTGGATTGGACAGGAAATTGGTGTCATAGCTGAGTTGATACTGGACGGCATACAGGTTGGCTGCATCTACCTTAACCGCCACGCTGACAGTTCCATTCTCGTTGACACCCACCTGGGTGGCTAAAGTATCCGGGAGCATGTCCACGAATACTTCCGCGAAGGTTGGCTTGCTGACATTGACCGAGCCGCCATACCCATCGCCGCTGGCTGCCCCGTTGATATCGCCCCACGAGTTGTACTGGGCGTTCAGCGTGCTTGCTCCGTTGTTCTGGATTCCGTTGCTGACATTAGCCTTGAAAAGGTTGCCCTGGACAGTCACCACGCCGCTCAGGCTGGCCCCACTGTCGATCAGCAGGCCGTGCCCGCTGTTGTCGTGAATCCAGTTGTTGACCAGTTTGAAGGAGCTTACACTGCTGGTCAGGTGAACACCGTTGGCCCAATCAGTGATGTAGGTGTTGTCAACGATCAGGTTATCTGCGCCAGCATTTACCAGGATTGCGTCATCGACAACTGGCGTAGCGCCAAGCGGATCGCCATCGATCACCATATCCTTGATCACAACATCTGCGGCATTAACAGTGAAGGCAGGCGAGCCTTGTGTAACGATCGAGGTAGGTGATAGCGTCGGGCCAAGTCCCTTGATGGTTAGGGATTTATTAACCACAGCGCCTTTGTAGGTACAAGGACCAAGCTGTAACGTTCCACCCGGGCTGGTGGAATCAACCAGCACCTGTAAGGTTTCGTCCAGCATCGTGGTGCTGAACGGGGCAAAAGTTACGTTGGTCGATACTTTGTCTCCACTCCCTGGACCAACCGGGCCAGGCCCATCACACGACCCCCAGAAGTTATTGGAAGCATCGATGAGCACACCGGTGGTGTTGTTCACGCCGTAACTGCTGTTACCCACCAGTGCATTGTTGTTGATGGTAGCGCTGGCAGCCCCCTCAACCAAAACCCCTGTCCCATTGCCAAACAGTT
Source organism: uncultured Anaerolineaceae bacterium (assembly GCA_964484335.1). Classification (GTDB taxonomy): domain Bacteria; phylum Chloroflexota; class Anaerolineae; order Anaerolineales; family UBA4823; genus CAZAGA01. The sequence goes on along the minus strand of CAZAGA010000004.1, from coordinate 22,452 downwards.
GGTTATTGGTTAGAACAGCCTTGCCATTGTTGCGAACCTGGAAACCGATCAGGTTGTTCTTAACCAGGTTGCCTGTCATCTGAACGGGTTGCAGACCGGCGCTGACATCCAACCACCAAAAGCCCACATTTGCCCCTTCCGCGGTGTTACCAGAATAGGTAACTGTGGTAGAAGCGCTTGAGTGAGAAGTTACCCGGAATGCTTGCTGTAGGTTTAATGCTGGGTTGTTACCAGGGGCAAGGTTTTTGAAGGTGTTATTGCTGACCGTTATGTTGCTGGAATGTCCGTGGCTATTCTCCCAGAAACCGCGAATTTTTTCCGGATAGGTGCTTTGGGCGTTCAAAATATTGATCGTGTTATGGTCAACCAACAGCCCATCATAAACCGCACCGCCGCTGGTGTTAGATTGCATCCCAACCGTTGAAGAATACAGCCACCAGTTAGTGTCTGACGCAGCCGGATCGCTTACGCCATCTCCTGGAATGTCAATGATATTGTTGGTGATCTGCTGGTTTGAACCGAAACCATAGTGAATACCAATATTTTGGTAAGCTTCTGGGTCGTTTGAGGTTGCGCCGCCGATGAGGTCTTTGGCCACCCGGATGTGATTGTTATCGATAATTACGTTATCGAATTCATCCGAGCTATCGTAATACATGCCAATCGCGACGTCAAAGTCATAGATCTGCAAGTTGCTGATCTTCCAGCCCTGAAAATCACCACTTCCGACTTTGTAGAACTGTAAGAACCCTTCCAGGTCAATACTTGGTTCATCGCCAGGGCCCTGGATGGTTGCAGATCCCAGGCTGGCTGCGGTAAACGTAACATTCCGCGAAGCTGGTACATCAACGACGAAATCATCCAGGGTATAACCCGTGCCGGTGATGGCGTCATTGCCCAGCGCCCAACTTGCCTTGGCGTTTAGCTGGCTGACATCGAATAACCCGCTCAAACTCACCGTCTGCCCATCCAGGACGCAGCCAATCGCGTTGGCCAATCGCCGGTAACCATTGTCGGCTGCGCTGGTATCTGCACCGGCCGTAACGGTGAAAGAAGTTGGCTGTTGGTAGCCTCGCCCCGGATCTCCATCAATATCATAAACCAACCAGGGAGAATAGGTGACATTCGACGCGCCTATTCCAAGTCCGCCAGGATTGCTTCCGACTGAAGGGCCACTGATGGCGCCCCACCAGTTGCAAATCCCTACGATTGGTGAGGTGGCATAATTGGAGTAAATCCCCCAACTGCCGTTGCCCGAGAAATTCGAGTATTTTGCAGTGAGACTCGAGAAGGTGCCACCTACATTCCATAGGAAAATTCCGCCTCGGCCGTTGCCTGTAGCCGTGACGTTCTTGAACATCACGTTCGTGACCGTCATCCCGGTTTCTGCGCCCAACAAAATGCCATCCGTTGCATTCCCGGTAATAACGGCATTTTCGATCGTAATATTGCTGCTGGTACCAGCCCACTCCCAAAGCGAGATACCATAGCCTCCGCCATCTCCCGAGGTGTTGTTCTTTGCTTCAATGTTGCTAAATGTTGCATTATTGGTTTTGACGAGATTAATGCCCTTTCCATTATTGTCATTGAATGTACTGTTGGAAATATTGACGTTGTTGACACTTGAGGGCATATCAATGTCAAAACCAATCCCGCGCAGACCTGTGCCTGGACCTCCGATGTTGTGATCAAAATGAGAATTGGTAATCGTCATTTGGCTGATCGTTCCCCGTACGCTCATGCCCCACACCGAGCTGGTAGGATTGCTCGCATCGTGAACGTTTACGCCATCGAGGACGATATCACTGTAGGTATTGTTTCCTAAGTACAGGTTGCGGCCAGATGCATACCCGATTTCTACATCTTGGAAAGTTAGCTTGGTAAAGCTGCTGCCAACGTCCTCAACAATCACTGCCCAGGCAGCAGAGTTAGTATTGGTTGCCTTCTTTGTGAAGGTAATTCCCTGGACGAGGGTTGTTGCACTGGTGCCGCGAATTTCAAGGCCGTGTTGCAGGTTGGATAACTCGACAATCGTTGCTCCCGCGCCTGCACCAATCAGGTTGATGCCTTTAAAGAGCTCAATGTCACGCCAACCACCCTTGCTTTCTGCGTAAGTTCCCGCACCGACGTGCACGGTATCTCCGGCTGCTGCGCTGTCGATCCCTTTTTGGATCGTCTTAAACGCACAATTCGGATTAAAACTCGCATCCGCGTCAGTCGTCCCGTTGCACAGTGCATCATCGCCATCGTCGCGTACGTACCAATCTGAAGCTGCTCGGGCCGCCCATACACTGCCAAGTAACAGTGCTGTCAGGGTCAAGATACCCAGCAAAACCAATCCTGTTTGGTGTTTCCGTGTGTGTTTCATTAGATGCCTCCCTGCATCATCATATTAATTGGTTATCCCACTAAGTCCGAAAATCAAACCTTGAAATTTCGATCAGCTCATTCCACCTCCTGTTTAATTGAGCCGGTGTGCAGCCGCCTTCTGGCGGCTGCACACCTTTTTCCCTTGTTATGGCGTCCAGTTGCTGTAGGTCAGGTTGTAGTTACCACCCATCAGCACCAGGTCGTACAGGTTGACGATTCCATCGCCATTGACATCGCTCGAGCCGCCAAGACCGCAGACAGCCCCGCTATTGCCATACGCTCCGCCGATGCAACCAGCGTCCAGGGCGTCGATCAGGTTGTCATTGGTCGCATCGCCGCCGAGCAGTAGTAAGGTGCTTAAGCTCGTATCCGGCCGCAGGGACAGGATTGCATTTGGATCCCAGGGGCCATTCAACACTGCGGTAGGCAGGTACAGGTCGCGATCGACCGAGAAGTAATACTTCGTACCCACCTGCAGGACATTGCTGCCCTGGTATGCCGTCAGGTATGCCCCAGAAGATGCGCTGCCACCCTGGGCCAGGACGGTCGTGCCGGTGCTCGCATCGTACACCTTGATCACCGCGCCGCTATCATTGCCGCGTCCCTCCAGGTCGATGTAACCCTTGAAGCGGGCGATTCCGGTGATATCAAGCTGGCCGTCATTGCCATCGGTGATATCGCGCGCACTGCTGCTTGGTGCATTGAAGCCGGCATTGTTGACAAACACCTTCACACCACCGGTCGCTCCGGCGCTGGTATTAACTTCTGATGAGGCGAGATCCACCAGGGTCTGCCATGGGCCATTCGGCGCAGCGCCAGGCTGTGCGGTGAAGTTGAAGCTCGCCAGCTTGCCGCCGTTCCAGGCTGCTCCACCGGTCAGGTTGCAGATATAAGCAATCGTCCCAGCCGGCGAACCGCCTGGCGGTACGATACACTTCCCTGCCCAGGGCGCCTCGAAGATCGGCGCGTCATTCAGGGTCAACATCGCCGGGTCGTAGCTGAAGGAGAAGCTCACCCCATACAGGTTCGCGGCCTGGACGTTCAAGCTGACATCGAACACCTGGGTTTCGTAAACATTGCGTTGGTACTGGTCGCCGCTGTTACCCGGATCCATATCCAGGTACACCTCCGCGAAGGTAAACGGAACCGCGTCCACATTGCCGCCAATCCCGTCGCCGCTCGGGCCAGTTGGTCCGCTTACATCGCCCCAGGAGTTGTATTCAGCCTTTAGCCCGGCTGGGCCGTCATTCTGGACGCCATTCCCAGCATTGACCTTGAACAGGTTGCCCTGGATCGTGACCACCCCGCCCAGGGTGGCACCGCTATCCACCCATAGCCCATGGCTGCTATTGCTGTGAATCCAGTTGCTGATCAGCTTGAACGAGTTGACGCTCCCGGCCAGCTTGACCGCGTTGGCCCAGCCGGTGATCTGGGCGTTCTGGAGCATGAAGTTATCGGCGCCCCCATTAACCAGGATGGCTGGATCTGTGCTTCCGCCGCCATTCAATACACCTGGCCCAAGGATGGTGACGTCATCGGCATTGATCGTGAATGCCGGTGAGCCGGGACCGACGCTGACCGTATTGAGCTTGAAAGTCAGCCCGTTGGTGTTGACGATCAACCCACCAGGGTAGCTGCCGCTTTCATAGAGCAGGGTTGAATTAGGCGCGGCGCAATCTACAATCGCCTGCATCGAGCTGGTACTCGACCCGGCAGGGAAGATCAGTTCCCCACCCGATCCCGTGGAGCTGGTCCCCGGGCCGCCTGGGGCAGTCCACCACGGGTTGTAGTCGACGTTGGCAGAAACTGCATCTGCTCCACCGGTGCCTGTTGGCCCACAGGCAGCCCCCCACCAGTTAAGCTCCGCGTTGAGCACGCCCGCAGCAGATCCATTATGAACTGCCTCGGTGGTGCTGCCGCTGAAGTTGTTCTGGTTAACTGCCAGGTTGTTGAAGTTGCTGGATGGATTCAGTGTAGCTGGGATGTAGAGACCATATTTGTTGCCGGTAAAGGTGTTATTGGACATCACCCCTGCTGGCAGGACGCCATCCGGGAAACCACCGATCACCGAGTTCCGCGGTTCAACCGCGATGGCCTGGTTATTGTTCTCGAAGGTATTTCCCGTAATGGTTAAGTTTTGAACATTCCGCGGCATAATCCCGGCCCCATAGGCCGCTTCGCCAGCCGGGCTATATCCGCTGGTCCCAACATCTTTGATGATATTCCCGGTGAAGGACGCATTTACCGCATAAAAAGCTTTAAGGATGCCCCCAAAGCTATTCGTGGCAGCTCCTACCTGTTCAACCAGGTTATCACTGAAGGTGACCGTCAGGGCTGGGTCGCCCAGGGTGCCGCGTGCGTTTATGTGACCCTGGGTATTGCGCACTGTGTTGTTTGAAAAGACGAAAGAGTTGATATCCGCACCTGAGGTTGGGCCACCGCTTCCACTGCGGGTATCAAATGCTGCCCAGCCCTTGATATTCAAAAATTCTGAATGTGTGATGCTGATATCACCATTCACCTGGCCGCCGCCTACACCCATCCGGCCAGCAACATTTTCACCATCGACGGTAACATGATCCATGGTGAAACCGACGCCACCCGCGCCGATCACAAAGGAGCCACTCCCCACGCCTTTCACAACCAGGTTACGCAGGGTGATTGCGTCACAGGTATTGACGTTCATGCCGCCGGTGATTACGGGTCGGTCGTTAACGTCACTTCCGGTGATGGTCAGGCCATCGATTGTGGTCGCGACCGTTTCTGCATAGGTTCCAGGTGCGATGTTCACCGTGCTGCCCGATACCATGCCCAGGGCTTCATTGATCCGCCCGGTGCTTCCGGTTTGTGGGCTGTCATCATCCACCCACAGGCTGGAGAAATCGCCCCGGAAGCCGGGATCGCCGGTATCCGTGCCGCCGTTCAGCCACGGGGTGTAGTCAATCCCGACTCCACCGTTCACGGCTGTCTTGACATCCGCTGGCACGTTGGTGCCCCACCAGTTCCCCGATGCGTTCAGACTGTAAAATCCTTGCGTATCTTTAGTTGCTGGGTTGGTATTCCCCGTGATGGCATTGTTGTAGAATGTGGCTGTAATTGTCTTGGCCTCGAATGGCTCGGGATTCCAGGACTGTTGGTCGGCTGCGAATTGAAGTCCAACTTCATTGTTCTTGATTTCATTGTTATTGAAGCTTACCGTGATATCTCGGTACCCCCAACTGATGATATCTGTCGTGACATACACGCCAACGCTGCCAGCCAACCCTTCTCCATCCACGATGTTGTTGGTGAATAGCTGGTTAACGGAAGCGCCCTGTCCCCAGGCAGATAGGCCAACCGAACAATTGGTGACTGTGTTTTGGTCAATCGTTGGGGGTAAATAAGCTACAAATACCCAAATGCCATAACCACCTGGAGCACAATCGCTGACCGTGTTGCCTTGAATTACATCAGCGACACCACCGCCATCTCCGGAATTATCCGTATGGACCCCACTACCAGAATGTGTCACCACGTTATTCAGAAATTGAATACCCTTGGAATGGTTAGCGCTGATGGCGTCGTTGGCGTAAGAAACCGTGTTATCGGCCATCGTTCCTGGGCCGTACCAGGCAAACATTCCGATGGAATACCCATCTCCCTGGACATTGGTGACCAGGTTGTGGTGAAAATTGAAGGTTCCGTTGGTAGATGCATACATCCCGCGCAAGTAAATATTCTTTACTTCGACGTGATGTACTTCCAGGTTGTTAAAATTCAGGCCAAGTGAGTGATCGGTGATGATCCCGTTGCGAGCGTCCAAATCTGCACCAGCGCGCACGATCCCACTGGTCAAACCCGGATTGTCGCCATCCACCGTAAGATCTTGAACGGTGACATCGCTGGCCTGAATACCGATGACATTACTTGCAGCCGTGATCGACCCGCATAAAGAACTGCCGCTGCAGGGATTTGGATTGGAAGCTGCCGGATGGATGGTAGTGTTGCCAACTCCTGCACCAACCAGTTTCAAACCCTTGGTAACCAGCACATTTTCCACGTAGATGCCGGGATCGATATGAATTTCGTCGCCAGTCAGGGCTGCATCAATCCCTGCCTGGATGGTCAAGTGATCCGTACTCTGGGTAAGGTTGTGTACTGGGAGGGTGTAAGTGCAAATGGTGAAATCGCTATTACACCAGGGTTGATAATCTGCACTGCCATAAATTTTGGTGACCACCTGTGCAGCGATCGTCGTCCCCCAGTAATTGTTCTCTGCATCGGCTAAGTTCGTTGATTGGTTGACAAGATCGCCATAGGCAGACCCGTCAACTCCGCTGTAAGTCTGGATGTTATTCGCCAGGGTATTATGGTAAACAACCACGTTGGTTGGACCAGTGTTGGTCTTACCAGGCTCGCCGAGGCGAATACCTCGTTCGTTCCCGGTAATTGTGTTGTTGGTGAGGGTGATATTGGTTACCATGGCAGGGAAAGCCTGGTAACTGGGGTCATTTCCTGTTCCACGCCCCTTTATGGCTAACCCGACACCTTCTTTAGCTCCTCCTAAGCCATTGTTGGTGATAGAAGATTGATCAATGGTGATATTTTGGTATGTACCAGCTTTCAGATTTAAGTCAATCCCTGCCATCCATGGCTGGAAGTGTGAACACCCTGAAAGCAGTGTGGCGTCATACCCATTTTGATCGACGACGATGCTAGTGAAGTTGGCGTCAGACAGTTTTTCAGAGTAGATACCTTTGATAATATTGTGGTAAAAGCTTGTATTGCTTACCTCAACATTGCTGACGGTGCTGGTTTCAGCGCTGACTTGTTTTTGGATATACCAACCATAAGCCAGGTTATTAAAGGCGCTGTTACTAATCGTCAGGTGATCGATCGAAGAAGTCAGGTCGACGTATAAACCACGTTCTTGCTCGGTACAGCCATTTGTGCCCGTACCGATTACGAATACATTTTCCAATTCCAGGTAATTGACGGAAACGCCGGTTGCTTCGGTAAATCTTCCAACGCTAATTCCAGCTAACCCAACCGGTTTAACGAGAACGTTCTGGACTTTTAATGAGTTCAATGAAGTGCCTGAGCCGGTCACCTGGATCACCCCAACTTTCGAGTCAACGGCAGCAGAGTTGGTGATGATCGTTCCTAACTCAGTACTCCCCGCTCCAAGTAAAGTAATTTGTTTATCAAGGGTGATTGCTTCGGTGTATGTTCCAGCCTGAACTGAAACAGTTCCGCCGATATCGACCAGGTCTATTCCTTTTTGAATAGTTTTTACTGCGCAAGCCAGGTTGGGTCCCCCACTTCCAGGATAGGCCGCGTTGATGGTCCCATCGCAGTTGGCATCATCGCCATCTGGGCGAACATAAATTATAGTTGCCGCCTGCGCAACCCAGACGCTTCCAAATAGCAGGCTCGCCAGGAGAATTATGCCTAGCAGGATCAATCGTGTATTGGATTTTTGAGTATTGTACATTTTCATGCCTCCCTGCATCTTGTTTTGCTGGATGAATAACCCACTTAATTACTGCCCGAAATAGTTCTCTCTGCGCGCACCTCCTTCAGGTAACCTGGGCTGCCTGGCAGGAGCTCGCTCTCACCAGGCAACCCAGGGGATAACTAAATTGCCTGCCCTCGCATCGTTGTGATCACTGGTTCTTATGCAGCACAGGCAGGTAGATTTTTGTGCCCAGGCCGGCGGCCTGCGGGCCGATCGTCTCGGGCAGCCCAAGTTGTTTGACTGCCTCAACCCAATAATAATACGTCGGTCCCTGGCTCACCGCGGTGTCTTCATAGCTGTACTGTGCGCCGATCATCAAGCCGGGCTTCTTCGGCGGGATCAAGCCGCTGTTCAATTTTTCGCGCGTGCCGCCCGCCTCAGTGGAGCGGTAGATATTGAATCCAACCAGGTCAACCTCGCTGACCGTGCTCCATTGCAATAAGATCGAGGGCACTGCGGGTTGGCCCAGGGCGCTGAAATTGGTCAGGGAGACTGCGGTCGGCGCTGCCTCTTCGCTGTGACAGCCATCGATCGCGCCCGCGCTGGTAGCATGAATCACGGTGTACCAGGCGGTTCCGTCATAAGTGTCCGTCCAGGTACCGTTGCCAGCCGGGTCGGTATTGGTCGTTGCCAGGTACAGGTAACGGCCATTGCTGGCACCGTTATCGGCGCCCGATCCGTTGCCGCTGCGGTAAATGTGATATTTCCCGGCTGGCCCATTCCAGTTGAAGCTCTGTTGCGAACCATTAACGCTGACTGTGGTGATCGTTGGGCATACGCCGGTGCCGGCGAAAGGCGTTGCTGCGCCCTGGTCGGTGGTTGAACCGGCGTTGGTAATCCAGGTGAAGCTATCGCTCCACAGGCTTCCCGAGTAGGCGCCCAGGCCGCCCAGCAGGATTGTGACCACCGAAACACCACCCACGGCGGGCGGATTATTGTAGTTGGAGATGATGATGCTCCAGCGCATCACCCCACCGAAGATCGAATAACCCTGGTCGGTACCCTGGCTAGAATTGGTGCTGTCTTCGGTCATAATCTGGTTGGGATAACCGCCGGGTAGAATCGAACCGCTGTGCCAGGCCACCCAGTTCACCGTTCCGGCCGGTGGATAGCCCGGTACATTGCCAATATCAAAGGTCGCTCCTGCCAGGACGCCGGGGGTGATCGCCAGGCTGGCCAGTCCGACCAACAGGATTAGGGTCAAAAGTTTACTTTTCATCTGGTTTCCTCCTTTACGGCCAGGTAACGTACAGGCCGCTATTGATGTTGATTTCAACCCGGTAGGGATAGCCAAAACGGGTGGCGAAATCGCCAAACCCGTACTGGTGATCGTAAGCCTCGATGCTTTGCCCGGTGCCATTCCATTTACCAATGCTCAAGACTGCCGAAGGCGCGCTGGTGGTATTCTGAATATTGACCGACAGGTCATAAGCAGTCGCCAGGCTGGTCAGGTCAAGCGGCTGCATAATCCACGAAAAATCTGTATCCGCAGTTTCATACAACCGGTAAATATCTTGGGTGATTGATGGTAATCCACCTACCTGAGCCCAGATCACGGTTCCGGTGGAAACAGACGGTATTTCGATCTCCACCCGGTAGGGAAACTTTACCGAGACCGCGAAGTCGCCAAAGCCATAGACTGCATCGTAAGCTTCAATACTCTGGCTGACCGGGTTCCATTTACTCACGCTCAGCACATTCACCGCCCCATTGCTATTGTTCTGAATATTGGTCGCCAGGTTGCTGGCATTGGCGATCCCTGCGCTGGTCAACGGCAAGGCGATCCAGGTGTAATCGGTGTCGGCGGTTTCAAACAATGTATACTCGAACTTGCCGACCTGGTTCGAAACCCCACTCTTCGCCCCGCCGCTGCCGCTGCATTCAGCTCGGATGGTATAGAAATAATTGATCGCAGGATTGCCCAAGACACTGTCGGTAAAGGTCTGGGTCGCGGGTGGTGTGAGGGGAGTCAATTGCTGGTAGGCCGGATCGGTGGCAGTGAAGTATGGCAGGCTTGAACGATACAGGTGATACTTACTCACCCCAGTCGCAGTCGGCCAGCTAAGCTGGACCTGGCTGGCGTTCAGGCGGCTGATGCTCAGAGCCGGCACAACGGTAGTGCTGGCGCTAACGGTGCCATTGGTTCCTGTAGCGTTGATTTGAATCCCGTTCGGATCGGATAGTTTGATATAGGTAAAGTTGAACGGGGATGAGGCGCTGGATTTGGCACGCAGCCGCAGGCGGGCGACGTGTCCGCTGCCAGCCGCAGCAGGCGTGGGCGCAGTCTGGGTGGCGGCGTACCAGATTGTGCCGGTGAAGTTATTGACTTCATTGCGTACGGTGAAGCCGGCCTTGAAATTGAGCGCCGGGTCAATAATTGGCTCGACTTCCACCACTGAGGTGCCAGGGTCATAATCGACCACCTCGATTACTGCCGGGTTGAATGTCAGGCGAACATCGAGTGCGTACAGGTTGGTGACGCTGTTGACGTCGATATAGACATCGACGATGTTACAGCCGCTCACGCTTGGGGTGGTCGGAGTAACCGATACAGTAGTTGCCGTCGGGTTGTTGCTGTCAAACTGCCAGGCAGCCTGGTCAGCGCGGTTAGCTAAGAGCTGACCACTGGCCAGGCCGCTGCCTGGCAGGGCCGCCGCCAGCAGCACCGCCAGGATCACTAACCAACTAATTTTTGGGAGAATATTTCGGATCAAGTTTACCTCCTGTTCCAAAAGATGCCTTCCTACCTGCTTCAACCGCGAATCCATGAAAGGAAGACTTTGTAACCTTGCAAGGTATAAGCGGCGTCGAGTGAGCCAGCCGGGATCGGGTTGCCGCTCTTGTCGCTGAGCTGTTGGGAGCTGATTTCTAACGAAAAAACCCCATTTTTCAAAGCTTGCAAGCCAAACGCAAACAGCGCCCCAGACCCATTGGCCGGGGCGGCCGGGTTGACCTGGCTATTGGCGTACCAGATTGTCCCGGCCTGGTTGTCGGCTTCACGGTGAATCACAAACCCAGGCTGGAGCAAATCCGAGCGCAGCATCAACTGCACGCCGACTAGATCAGGGTTGGCGTCGGTCACCCGGAAAGCGGTCGGATCGAATTGGAGCTGGATATCGGCGCCATACAGGCCGCTCACCTCCTCCACCCAAACTTCGACCAACAGCGTATCACCGGCGGCAATGGTGGCTGCCGCGGGATGTATGCTCACCAGGGTCGCCAGGGGCTGGGCGCGAACCGGCTGGCTCATTCCACCCAGGATGAGTACGAGCGCTGCCAGCCAACCGAGGCGTCCTTTCCAGGGATTCATATCAATCGATACGGGACCCCTTCCGCCGCCAAAAGATGTACGCGCCTGCTCCGGCCGCCAGGGTGACTCCGATCAAGCCGTAGATCCACCCCGTGCGGGTGGGATTGGTTGTTGGTTCCTGGACGGCCTGGCCAGTCAGCTCTGGCGGCTTGGGGCTGGGTTGGCCGGCTTCCGCCGGGCTTTGTGACGGCTGCGCCTTGGTCTCAGGTTGGCTGGCGGCCGCTTCGATGGCCGTAGCGCTGGGACTCAAGGTCGGGGCGCTGGTTGGGCTGGGCAGCGCGGTTGGGCTGGCCGGTGGTGGTTGTGTCGCCAGGGGCGTCGGCGGCAGGTTTAAAAACGAACGGGTTGGGGTGAAGGTCGGAATCGGCCCTAGGTCGTTCGCGGAAGTCGGCGCCGCAGTCGGTGGGACGGGCGTCGGCATTGGCGTACCCGGGTCTTGGGCTGGGATCGAGGTGCTGGTCGGTCCAGGGTTGTTCGCCGCCACCTGCAAGCTTGCATTTTCCAGGCTGCCGACCGGGATCTCCAGCCCGTTTGGACTGGCCAGCTTGACTGCCAGCACCTCGACGGACGAGCTAGCCCGCGGCGCCAGGCCTTTGAGTGTTACGACCACCAACGTACCACTGCCGTTCTTGGGCGTGGCCGGGTTGAGTTGGGTCATCACCAGCCGCAGCCGTCCCAGGCTGTTATCTACCAGGTTCAAAATTACGAAGCCAGGCTCGAGCAGCGTGCCTAGCTTGACCTGTATCCCCTCTAGCTCGGGATCCTGGTCAACCACCTCAACCGCCAGGGGATCGTAGGCCATTAGAATATCGATGGCATATAGATCCGAAACTTCAACCACCTCCACCGCAACATCGACCGTTTGGCCCACTGCGACCTGGATGGTTTTAGGAACGACACGCACCACAACGGGTGTGATGGTTTGAGCAAGCGCTGGTTGGCTAAAGCTTACCAGCAGGATGCAGTTGATGACAATGATCCACCACTTGAATTTTATTTGAGACCTAGGCTCCAAATCTATGACCATCCTTTCAAAACTGGAACCCTTGCCATTCTGATTACCAGGCAACATCCAACCCTTTTTTAAGAATTTAACCCACTCTGGCTTTGCGGAAGGTGAACTGGACAGACTAGCGGTAGCCTCCCTGTTTGCTTCGTCAATCTCGAGAAAAATGGACCGGTTCGGGTCATTTTTCCCAGAAGATTGCTTAAGTATAGCATTAAAAAGCTGCAAATCCAGGTGACAAATGCAGGATAAAGCCATAGACGAATGTAATTTACGAAAACTTTACTGGCTAATACTTATCGGGATATCCTGGCTTTGCGGTAGAAAAATCTTTATCATTAATTTATTCTCATCTAAACTTCAGGTTGGGTATAATACCTTCACGGATGTTGGCTGCAGGATGGGTGGGTGCTGCCATCTCACGGTAAGGACTAATAAAGCCGGGAGGATTATCACAAAGGAGCCATTGAAATGATTATGAAAAAATCCCTTTTCTTTCACAAGCTGTTTCATATTGTTGCGGTCATGGCGATCCTGGGCGCAGCGTTTCCCTTTCAGCCGGCCGTTCCGGTAGCTCAAGCCGCCTCGCCCAATATTGTCATCAGCCAGGTCTACGGCGGTGGAGGCAATTCTGGGGCTACGTACAAGAACGATTTCATTGAGCTATTTAACCTCGGTTCTACGAGTGTGAATTTGAGCGGTTGGTCAGTCCAGTATGCCTCATCGACAGGAACAACCTGGCAGGTAACGAACCTTAGCGCGGTCATGCTTCAGCCAGGCCAATATTACCTGGTTCAAGAAGCACAAGGTTCTGGTGGGACCGTCAATTTACCTACACCCGATGCAACCGGTATAATACCCATGAGTGCTTCAGCCGGGAAAGTTGCCTTAGTCAATAATACGACGGCATTGACGGGTTCTTGCCCAACGGTGGGTGTGGTAGATTTTGTTGGCTTTGGTACTGCAAATTGTTATGAGGGCAGTGGACCGACGCCTGCCCCATCCAATACGACTGCAGTCCTGCGCGCTTCAGGGGGTTGTAAAGATACTGATGTCAACAGTGCGGATTTTACTTCCTCGACTCCTACCCCGCGCAACACCGCCTCAGCGATCAATGTTTGCTCGGTGGCGGAGACGGCTCCCCAGGTTACTTCGACGAGCCCGACCAATGGCGCCAGCGGTGTGCCGGTCAACCAGGACCTTAGCGTAACTTTTTCTGAGCCAGTTAATCTTACTTCCGCATGGTTCAGCCTGTCCTGCTCGCTCAGTGGCACCTGGGACACGAGCAACTCAACCATTTCCGGCGGGGCGGCCATTTATACGATTAACCCCAACGCCGACCTGTCTGATGGCGATAGCTGCACGCTAACAATATTTGCCAACCAGGTGAGCGATCAGGACACCAACGATCCTCCGGATACAATGACGGCCGATGTTCTGGTCAATTTTTCTGTTCAGGATGTTTGCAGCCTTTCGTATACGCCGGTGTACCAGATTCAGGGCAGCGGTTTGAGCGCGGCGATCACCAGCTCGGTAACCACCCAGGGCATTGTGGTAGGTGATTACGAAGGCGCCTCGCCTGCGCTCCAAGGATTTTACTTGCAAGACCTGACCGGGGATGGCAACCTTGCGACTTCGGATGGTATCTTCATCTTTGAAAGTGATAACGGCAACCGGGTAAACTTGGGCGATGTTGTCCGGGTGACTGGTACTGTCAGCGAATACTTTGAACAAACCCAGGTCGGCGCTTCGACCGTTCACCTCTGCAGCAGCGGAAACAGCATTGCTCCGGTAGAGGTCACGTTTCCTTTGCCAGGTTCCACTTATCTGGAACAATATGAGGGCATGCTTGTTCGTCTGCCACAAACGATGTATGTCACCGAACATTTTCAGCTTGGCCGTTTCGGACAGGTGGTGGTTTCATCTGGGGCACGCTTGCAGCAGCCGACCAATGTTGCGCTGCCCGGTGCGCCTGCCCTGGCCATACAGGGCGCCAATGACCTGAACCGGCTGATCATCGATGATGCCCTGAACAACCAGAACCCGGATCCAATTCTGTTTGGACGAGGTGGTATACCGCTCTCTGCCAGTAATACTTTACGCGGCGGCGACTCGGTCACCGGTGTAGTTGGAGTAATGACCTACACCTGGTCGGGCAATAGCGCCAGCGGTAATGCCTATCGGCTGCGCCCGATTAATGCCCTGGGCGGCGGTTCGCCCGATTTCCAGGCGATAAATTCGCGACCGGCGACCGCCCCTGCTCTTCAGGGCAGCCTACGCGTCGCTGGGATGAACCTGCTCAATTATTTCAACACCTTTGGAAGCGGTGCTTGTACGAACGGTGTGGGCGGCTCTACCACGGATTGTCGCGGCGCCGACACCTTGGCCGAATTTGATCGCCAGTGGCCGAAGACGGTCGCTGCGATCACCGGGACCCAGGCTGACATCATCGGGGTGGTTGAAATTGAGAATGACGGCTATGGGCCGACCAGCGCAATTGCGGATCTGGTGAACAAGCTGAATAATGCGACGGCTCCGGGCACCTATGCCTTCATCGACGTAGATGCAAGCGCCAGCCAGGTAAACGCCCTGGGTAGCGATGCAATCAAAGTTGGCTTGATCTATAAGCCAGCCAGGGTCAACCCGGTCGGGATTACCGCTGCCTTGAATACAACGGCCTTTGTCAACGGCGGTGATTCTGCTGCCCGAAATCGCCCGGCTCTTGCACAAGCCTTTGAAGAAATCACCACTGGCCAACGTTTCGTCCTGGCCGTCAACCATTTCAAAAGCAAGGGCAGCGCCTGCGACATTCCTGATGCTGGGGATGGCCAGGGCGAATGCAACCTGGTGCGGATCAATGCGGCTAACCAGCTCACGGCCTGGTTGGCGACTGACCCGACTGGCTCTGGCGATCCGGACGTGTTGATTATTGGTGATTTAAACTCTTATGCCAAGGAAGATCCGATCCTGGCAATCCAGGGCGCTGGTTATACCAACCTGATCGAGGCATACGGAGGCCTGAATGCCTATTCCTATGTCTTCGACGGCCAATGGGGTTACTTGGATCACGCCCTGAGTAATACCAGCCTGGCGGGTCAGGTCAGCGCTGTGAACGAATGGCATATTAACGCCGATGAGCCTTCAGTGTTAGACTACAATTTAGAATTTAAATCCCCTGGCCAACAGACCAGCCTATACGCCTCCGATCAATACCGGATGTCGGATCATGATTCAGTCTTAATTGACCTGGAACTGAATTCGGCCCCGAGTAATGTAGATGCGGGTGGACCATACCTGGTGGCCGAAGGCAGTTCGGTTATTGTTACAGCTACAGGCAGCGACCCGGATGGCGATTCACTGACCTACGCCTGGGACCTGGATGACAATGGCAGCTTTGAGACCCCTGGCCAAAGTGTGACTTTCTCAGCTGGAACGCTCGATGGTCCTGGCAGCGTGCTGATTCATGTCCAAGCCAGCGATCCTGGCGGCCTGAGCGCCAGCGATATGGCGACGGTGAACATTTCTAACAGCGCGCCAACCGCAAGCCTCAATGCTCCTGCCAGCACGAATGAAGGCGTTGACTTCCCGATCGCCCTGGTAAATTCACAAGACCCCTCCGGTGCAGATGTTTCAGCCGGATTCAGCTATGCCTTTGACTGTGGCGCTGGCTATGGCTCATTCGGCCCGGCCGCCAGTTCAACCTGCCAGGCGCTCGATAATGGCAGTCTGCCCGTGAAGGTCATGATTAAGGATAAGGATGGAGGTCAAACTGAATACACTGCTATCGTATCGGTAGCAAACCTTCCTCCCCTGATCAGCCAGGTAACCAATTCCGGTCCAATCTTTGAAGGCGGTTCAGCCCTGGTGACTGTGACTGCCTCTGACCCGGCCGGCGCTGCCGATCCGCTGTCTTATGCCTTCGACTGCAATAGCGACTTGCTGTTTGAGCTTGGACCACAGGCTGGCAACAGCGCAAGTTGTACTTTCGCCACTGCTGGTTCATTTACCGTGAATGTTGAGGTAACGGACGGCGATGGCGGCGTGACGATTGATTCCACTGTAATTATCGTCGATGAGCTCCCTGACACCTTCAAGATCTTGCAGACAGGCCAAACTTTCCCCTCCCTCCAAGCCGCGTTGGATGCCGCCCTGGGTGGTCAGACGATTATTCCGCTGACCGCAGGCCCGTTTGCTGGCGAGTCGATCGCGAGTACCCGTGGGGTAACGATAAACCTGAGCGGGGCGACCTTCACTGGCGGCTCGTCCTTCTTGATTGTCGCCGCTGATGATGTCCGGGTTGTCGGACCGGGCGTTTTGGCTGGCGGTGGTAATGCCAGTCCGGCGATCGTTGTGCAGCCGGGAGCTGATAACTTCATCCTCGAAAACGTTGAGGTCAATGGCTGGACGGATGGCGTACACGTGGCTGGGCCAGTTGAGTCGCTTAAGATCGTCGGCAATTGGATCCATTCCAACAGTCAGGCTGGTCTGCAGGTTGACGGAGCCCCCTCCGGCGTGGTTACAATTGAGGGCAACCTGTTCAAGGTCAATGGCGGACCAGGGGTTGAATATAATGGGACAGGTAGTTTGAAAGCCGCCTATAACTCCTGGGCTGACCGGAGCGGCCCAACCGGCCTGCTCGGCGATGGCGTCGGCCCGAATGTGGTCTATGCACCCTATACCTTTGCCGAGCTGTACCTGGATATGGATCCCGCGACGCCTGAAGATACTTACCAACGCCATGCACCGGTAACTACCAGCCTGGATGTCGCATTAAAGGCAGAGGCAGAGAACTTGTTTGGCATTTCCTTCAAATTTAGTTATGATGCCAGCAAACTGACTCTCAATACAACCACTTTTAGCCCGCCGTGGAACGCTCTAAACTGCACAGCCCTCAATGGGTTGCCAACGGGCCAGCTAGGCTATTTCTGTAGCCTGACCAGCAGTGGGGAATGGGATGGTGGAACAATAGCGACTTTTAATTTCTCTGCTCTAAGTCCTGGCGAGATGTTCTTTGATCTGTTTAGCGATGATAGCCTGAGTACTGGCGCGGTCGGTGGAGTGAAGGTTTTTGTTAATAACGCTGGCTACAATGACCCAAGCGCAGCCGCTCGCGATGTAACCGATAGCGAGGATGGAAAACTGATCCTGGATGACATTGCTAACTTTACTGGCTTCATCGACCTGCAAGGTCGGGCAAATGATGCTGGGGCATTGGTTAAAGTATTTGCTGAAAGTACGACGACTACTTTGCTGGCCCAGGGCAGCAGCGCCTCGTCCGGGAAATTTGTCAGCGCTTACTTACCTGGCAAACTGTTGGTGGTCAGCACTCCTCCAGGCTACACGATACCCTACTTCTTGACCGTGGACCGGGCGCTATTTCTGCCTTCACCGGCGCCTTCGGTTAGTGCGCTGCTCACTAGCAGCCCTACTACCTCGCTGGCTTTACTAATTCTCCTGGGTGGAGACGCTACCGATAATAACCTGATTGATATTGCTGATGCGTCCTGCATCGGCTCTGCCTATGGTGGGGTGGTCAATACTTGTTCGGGCGGCCTGGGTGCGAACAGCGATGTAAATGAGGATGGGATTGTGAATATTTACGATCTGACTTTAATGGGAGGTAACTTCGATTTGACTAACAGCCCCTGGCTGCCATAACAGGAAATACCAGGCTGGCCCGGAATACACCGGGCCAGCCTTAGTTAATAATAATCACAGGCTGTACTATCCAACAGCAATTGAAATCGTCTGAGGAGGTCATTCATGGATCGATTTTTCCGTTTAATCTTGGTGCTAATCTTTTTATCCGTTTCAATTGGCTTGCCATCTCAACCGGCTCAGGCTGCCACTTACCGTAATTGGGTGGCGCAGCAACCTGCCAGCCCGACCAGCCAACAATCGGTCCGGGTTTGGATGAACAGCGATACCGCCTTTGGTGAAACGGCCGGCCTGGAATATAACATTGGCAGCTCCTATGTGAAAGTTTTGGGCGTTTATGATAACCTGACCTACCCAGGCGCCAACTGGTATGCGGATATTCCGGCTCAGCCAAACACGACGCAAGTTCGTTACCAGTTGTTCACCCGCAACCAGTCCGGCTCAGATTATGGCTTCACTGGTGTCAACTGGAACTATACGGTGGATGATGGCAACATCCAATGGGCTGGGATGCGTCATGATACCTTCGATAGCTATTACCGTAGCCCATTTGGTGCAGTCACTGCCGGAACGCCAGTTACCTTGCGCTTCCGCACTGACCGTTTTGATGTGGATGGGGTTTACCTGCGGTTGTATACCTACAATCCGGCTACCCAGGCTACGACGGGCCCTGTGGAATATCCCCTCACCTACCTGGAGGACCGGGTTGAAGGCTCAACAACCTATGCGATCTGGTCTTACACTCTCTCCACACCGCTTACCTCAGCGATCTTGTATTATAAGTTTCGCCTGACCGATCGCCTGGACGTAGATTATTACAGCGATTCTTATAGTAATGAGCATGATAACCTGGGCCAGGGTGGTGAAGGGACCGCCTTTGATGATGAGCCGATGCCGGCTTTCCAGATCACGGTTTACGATCCGGCCTTTGCTACCCCGGAATGGCTCCAGAATGCCAATGTTTACCAGATCTTCCCGGATCGTTTCCGCAATGGCGATCCAACCAACGATTACTGCCGCTCAGGATCAACTACCGGCTGTCCTGCATTTTACGATGGCGGGATTCCAACTGTTGCCCATACCACCTGGAACGAATCGATCTACGATCCACGCCTGCCAGGGCCGTATGCCAATAATTACGGTAGCCAGTTCTTTGGCGGCGATTTGAAAGGGATCCAGGATAAATTAGATTACCTGCAAAGCCTGGGTATCGATACCCTGTACCTGACGCCCATCTTTAGCGCTCGTTCGAACCACCGTTATGATACCGATAACTACCTGCAGGTTGATCCGGCGCTGGGTGGGGATGCAGCTTACCAGGCTCTGGTGGATGAATTGGAAAAGCGGGGTATGTATCTGATCCTGGATGGTGTCTTCAACCATACTTCTTCGGATAGCCTCTACTTCGATCGTTATGGTCGTTACGCCAGCGCCGGCGCCTGCGAATCTTCGGCTTCGAGCTACCGGAGCTGGTTCAACCTTTTTGACGTTGCCCCAGGCAGTGGCGTCTGCGCCGATTCAACCAACCAGGCGAATGCTGCCAATTATGAAGGCTGGTTTGGCTTTGACAGCCTGGCGGTGATAACCGATAACAGCAGCGCAGCGCGCGATTATATCTATCGCGCCCCAGGCAACGTGATTCAACATTGGTATGACCGTGGGACTAGTGGTTGGCGGTTCGATGTGGCCGATGAAATCAGCCACGACTGGTGGCGCGAGTTTCGGGCATATGCTAAATCATACAATCCTCAAGGCCCGTTGGTTGGCGAAGTTTGGTATGACGCCAGTCAGTTCCTGGCCGGCGACCAGCTCGATTCCGTGATGAATTATCGTTTCCGTAAAAATATTCTTGGTTTCGCGCGTGGCTCGGCGGATTGGAATGACAATGATAACAATGGCGGCAATTCGATCGTCGCCCTGACCCCCAGCCAGTTTGATCATGCCTTGCGCTCTGTGCGTGAGGATTACCCTGCCCCTGCTACAGCGGTGATGCTAAACCTGATCGATTCCCATGATACCAACCGGGCGCTCTACGTCCTGACCATCCTGGGTGATAGCGGGTTGGTGGAGGCCAAGGAGCGCCTGCTGTTGACCGCCTTATTTCAGTTCACCTACCTGGGCGCTCCAATGGTTTATTATGGCGATGAGGCTGGCCTGGATTCACCCTCCCTGGCCAACGGGGTGAATGGGCCCGAGGATGATCCCTATAATCGGGCTCCTTATCCCTGGGCGGACGAAACCGGCGATGCCAATCTTTACGGCCCGGCAGATTCAACCCTGATCGATCGCTACACTGCCCTGGCTCACCTGCGGAAAGAGCACCCGGCTTTGCGCAGCGGGAACTTTACTACTTTACTCACCGGCGATACCAGTGCTTCGTCCAGCGATAACAACACCTATGCCTTTGCTCGATCTGGAGCGGGGGAGACGGCTGTCGTGGTGATGAACAACGGCGCGGTCACCAATTCTGCCAGCGTGCCGGTCAGCGCCTTTTTTACCGATGGCGCCCAGCTCCAGGATGCGCTTTCAGGTGGGATCTATACCGTCAGCAGCGGTAGCTTGAGCGTCAGTCTTGCGGCTCGCTCCGGAGCGCTTTTCTTTCTTGCCCCGGCTGCGGCAGATGTGACTCCCCCAGTGGCCAGCTTATCGCTTTCTCCGGCTGCCAACTCCAATGGTTGGAATAACACCACCCCGGTCACAGTCAATTTATCTGGCTCTGATGGCGCCAGCGGGGTAAAAGAGCTGCGCTACTGGCTGGATAATGGGCCGGTGGTCATCGTTCCAGGGGCTAGCGCCAGCCTGCCGGTCAGCCAGGACAATACCAGTGTCTCGCTCCGCGTGGTGGACCAGGCCGGTAATATCAGCTCCCTGGCCAGCCTGACAGTCCGCATAGACACCCTGGCGCCCGAGACGACCATCGATAGTGGGCCGCCCAGCTTCACACCTTCTGGCAGCGCCTTGTTCATTTTTAACAGTAATGAAGGCAGCCCGATTTTTGAGTGTAGCCTGGATGGCGCCTTGTATACCGCTTGCGTCACTCCTCAGAACTTGAGCGGGTTAAATCATGGGCCTCATTCCTTTTCCGTGCGGGCAATTGACTTGGCCAGTAATGTCGATTCAACCCCGGCCAGCTGGAGCTGGGTAGTGAATAATCAGCCTCAAGCCGCGGCGCAGAGTCTGGAGACCTACGAGGATACCCCTCTGAACCTGACTTTGAGCGGTAGCGATCTGGATAACGACGGCCTGGCTTTCAGCCTGGTCGATGCGCCACAGCATGGCAACCTGGGTGGGACTATCCCCGACCTGGTCTACACGCCAGATCCGGGTTATGCCGGCCCAGATAGCTTTACTTTCAAGGTTAACGATGGCTACCAGGATTCGGCTTCGGCCACGATTAGCCTGGCCGTGGTCGGTGTTGGGAATTTTAAGGGATACGTCGATCTACAAGGCCGTGGCGATGACCAGGGAGCTGTCATCCAGGTCTTTGCTGAGAGCGCAGTCGGTTCGCCGGTCTATGCTCAGGCGATCAGCGCTTCCTCCGGCAGTTACCAAACCCTTGGCCAGGCCGGTCGGAAGCTAGAAGTTGGATCAACCTATTTCCTGTATGTCGACCAGGTGCTTTACCTGCCATCCTGGATCCAGGCGAATACCTACCTGCCTAGTGCGATCCTTTCCAACCGACCAGTTACGCTATTAGGGCTGATCACGCTGCTTGGTGGGGATGCGAATGACGATAACCGGATCGACACCGCAGACCTGGCTTGTCTGGGAGCAGCCTATGGCTCCACCAATCCCGGGGTTTGTTCTGGGGCTGGCTCGACCGATGTGACTGGCGATGGATTGGTCAACCTGTATGATCTAACCCTGTTAGGCGGTAATTATGACCTGTATTACAGCCCCTGGACGCCGTGAGAGATGATCTCCCGCTAGCGATCCTGGACCAGGACGATTTCCCGCTGGGCAACCAGGACTTGCTGACTCTCCTGCAGGCGGTCCTGGCCAGCGGAGGAAATTTTCGATTCCGCGCGGCAGGCGATAGTATGCTGCCGTTTATCAAGCATGGCGATTTCCTGACCTTATCGCCTGTCCCGCCGGGCGCTCGCCTGGTGGGACAGGTGGTCGCCTGTGTGCATCCAACATCCGGTTCGTTGGTTATCCACCGGGTGATTCGCTACCAGGGCGCGAAATGTCTGATCAAGGGCGATTACAGCGCTGGGGGGCCAGATGGCTGGATCGCAGCCTCGGAAATCTTTGCGGTGTTGACCGGCATTGAGCGCGCTGGCCAGCCTGTGAAATTGGGTTTGGGTTGGGAGCGCTGGTGGATTGCGCTTCTATCCCGTTGGAATGTGCTGAACCCATTCCTGGTTTTATTTTGGCGAATGCGATCCAACCTTAAATAAAAAACGCCCAATTGGGCGTTTTTTATTTAAGGTTGCTATGATTTCTTGCGTTTGCGCAGGATCGCCCAAGTTGCTGCAACCAACAATAAGGTTGAGGAACCCAAAACCAGGCTTGCTTCGTTGTGGTGGCTGTTTTGTGCGCCATAATGGATCATTCGGACCGCAGTAGGA
This sequence comes from uncultured Anaerolineaceae bacterium, assembly GCA_964484335.1. GTDB lineage: Bacteria > Chloroflexota > Anaerolineae > Anaerolineales > UBA4823 > CAZAGA01. The sequence continues at coordinate 40 of CAZAGA010000004.1, read as the reverse complement.
TTGGCGGTCAGGATAATATCCACCTGGTAAGAATAGGCCG
>CAZAGA010000003.1:0-33963 GCA_964484335.1 uncultured Anaerolineaceae bacterium | reverse complement strand
TTTTTTGTTTGCGAGCTTATTGACAGCTATCAAAAAACGTCTATAATCTCTCCAATTCTTATCCGATAAGTGTTTAATTGAAAGGAAGTACTGGCATGGCGAGAGATTATCGTTCCGCCGACGAGCTGGTCAAACGTATCTTAAGCGACCCGAAGACCTGGGAGCGCATCCAATCGGACCACGCCACCGAGCTGCTCAAGCTGGCCAAGGAGGTTGGCGATGACATCCCGCCCAACCCGCCGCTCGAGTCCGATGTATTCATCTACCGGATGGTAGTCGCGGTAATTGGGATTGTGGCGGTGGTAGCCGTGATCGGGGCGATTGTCGTCGTGGCCCTGGGGGTCGGCGAATCGACCCCGCTGCTGACCGCCCTGGTCTCGATCAGCTCAGCGGCGCTCGGCGCGCTGGCCGGCCTGCTCTCGCCGATGGGTTTCCGAAGATAAGCGCTGAAGCCTAAGCCCGCCTGAACCCAGGGTACATCCCTACACCTTCCAGGGAAGCCATCAAGAGGGCTGCTTGCAGGCTTCGATTTTTCGTTGTACAATCCATCCAGAACTGTCGAACTGAATTCGTTTAACCTGGGTCTTTGCCTTTGGATTGAACCTATGCCAGAAGATTATATGGTGGGGAAAAACCTGGGGGGACGCTACCAGATCCAATCGTTGGTTGGGCGCGGCGGAATGGCAACCGTCTACAAAGCGCTCGATACCAACCTGGGGCGCATCGTCGCCATTAAAATAATTCACCCTCACCTAGCCGACCAACCTGACTTTCTCCTAAGATTTGAGAATGAAGCCAGGCTGGTGGCCCAATTTCACCACCCCAATATTCCAGTGATTTATGATTTCAACCAGGATGGGGGATATTTTTACATTGCGATGGAATATATCGATGGTGAAACTCTCGAAAACCGTCTTAAAACAATCAGCCAGGCTGGTCAGCGGTTACCGGTCAAGCTGGCGAGTGAATATTTTAGCGGGCTATGCGAAGCAGTCGATTATGCGCATCGCCAGGGCGTCGTCCATCGAGACATCAAGCCGGCCAATATCATGATCGATCAGGATCACGTAGTGAAGCTGATGGATTTTGGGATTTCGAAAATTATTGGGGGACAACGACATACCGCCACCGGTGCGACCATCGGTTCTGCTCATTACATCGCCCCTGAACAGATCCAGGGATTTATGGTCGATGCGAGGACCGATATCTACGCCCTTGGAGTGACTTTCTTTGAGATGTGCTGCGGCAGGCCGCCGTTCGAGGCTGATTCAGCGTTGACCTTGATGATGATGCACATTTCAGATCCGGTTCCTGATCTCCATCAAATCAACCAGGCGGTGCCAGCAGAGACCGCCACGATCATTCAGAAAGCGATGGCGAAAAAGCCGGAAGATCGATTTCGGTCAGCGACCGAGCTGGCAGCTCTCCTGCGGCAGTCCATCTCCAAGCCGGCGTTGCAACTGAATCTGCAATCGACGATGATCGACAAGGTCATCGATCGCCAGCAGTTATCAACACCTCATGGAGCAAGTAGCAGCCAGGTTCAAATTCCGGAAATCAAGCCAGCCAAGGATTTTCCAAGCTCCCCGGAAGAAACTGCCTATCCAGTCCGTCAGCGCGGTACGAAGTCCTGGCTGTTCTTACTGCTCGGGGCACTCCTGGTGGGAGTTTTGGGATTAAGTTGGAATTTTATAATGGGCAGGTCCCCCGCCCCTGAAGCATCTACCGCTCAAGTTTCTCTTGAGCCTCCGACCGAGAACGTGTCGATACCCGTCGAACCCGGCTCCACCATAACACCGGCTGAGGAGAGCGCGCCGGTGGCGACCGACACCCTCTCCCCGACCGCCACACCAACACTGGAGCTTAGCCCAACCTTCACCCCACAGCCCGACAATTCAGGCTTTAATAACCAATGCATCCAACCCGACACATGGCTGCCCTACAAATCCCAGGGTGTCTCCGAAGAAAATGGTTGTTGGAACCTGAGTCACTGGATGATGTCCGCTTCGCCCAGGGGCCTCCAGATTTCGGTAGATCAGATGCCCTACGACAGTGAGCGAAGCATTCACCGGAATCTTGCCCAAAGCGTTAAGATCCGCTTTAAACTCAAAGTCAATCTACTGCGCTCGCTGACCAACCTCCAGGGGGGCCTGGCACTGGGAATCGGCCGCCCGGAAGGCTGGCAAAGAACGGGAATCTTCCTCGTTTTCAGAAGCGATGCTGTCAATCCGTTGATGCAGGTTTACCTGACCGAAGGGGTGAATCGGGAGGGTGCTTTTTATCAAGATGCCGAGCTGGCCAGGGAACAAGAAATCGAAATTCAGTATGATCACGGTTCGGTGAGGTTCTATCTTAATGGGGTCGAAATTCAATCTTCTCTTTTGCTTTCGGCCAGCGATGCAGCCGATCCGGTGTTCTCGATTGGCTACAGCCTGCCACAAAACGGAGCGCTCCAGGCTGAGATCTTTGATCTGAGGTTTTTGGAGGAAGGGGAATAACCTGCCTACCATGAATGGTGGTTGTGCTTAACACAATAACCCTCTGTGGCATAAGATTTGAACTGGATCAACACCGTAGCATAGGGGGCCAGCTCGGGTAGCGGACGGTCGGACAGGTTGCGCAGGCTAAGAGTAAGCTGGTTGATCAAACTGCTGGTCAGTCAGAATTCGAGCGCATGCTGCTCGACCAGGTCGACGATACTTTCTTCCGCCGAAGGCGGGGAAGCCTGGGTGGTCTGGACTGGCGCCGGGGTAAGCGTAGCGGGTTGGGAGCAGGCGGAGATGACCAGGATCCGTTTCGGGTTCATCGAAGCTCCTTATCTAAGGCCGTTCTGGATCGTGGGGCGTGGGTTAAGTATAGTCGCGATTTCGGCTTCGCGCGCGAGGAGGTTTTGCGCGCAAGGGAGAGCCAGGGGGTCAGGGCCTCCAATTCAGATTGCTGCCGACCAAGGCCGGTTTACTGCCCGAGCCATCGATATTGATGATCCGAGCGCTCCATTCCCACTGGCCGTCCTTGACCACGTAGGATGCCAGGTAGACCTGGGTTCCATCCGGCGACCAGGAAAACCAGCTGTCTTCGAGGCCTGTATTGGAGATGTTGCGCTGGTCCGATCCATCCGGCGCCATCCCATAAAGCTGAAAAGGGCCTACCCGGTTGGTGCGAAAAATTATCTGCCCGCCATCTGGGGAGTATAGCGGTGTAGCATCGATCGCCGGATTATTGGACAGATTAATCTGCCCGGTTCCATCGGCATTCATCTTATAGATTTCTAGATTCGCATCCCGGGTGGAGATTAACAGGATGGACTGGCCGTCCGGTGACCAGCCATAGGGAATATTGTCGCCCGGGGCCTCGGTTAACTGCCGGGTGGAGGATCCGTCGGAATTCATCCGGTAAATCTGGTATGTCCCATCCCGGTTGGAGCTAAACAAGATTTCCTTTCCATCCGGCGACCAAAAAAACTGTTGGTCATCACCGGGTTGGTCCGTAAGGTTGGCTTGCCCAGAGCCATCCGGATGGATGATAAAGATATCCGCCTGGCCATCAAGCAAGGCGGTGTACGCCAACCAGCGATTATCGGGCGACCAGGCCAGGTAGGGTGAATGATTCAGCACCCCTTTATCCGCCACGTCGTCCGTCAGGCGCGCCACATCCGACCCATCGCTCTTCATAGTATAGATCTGCACAGGGCCATCCCGATCCGAGGTGAAAGCAACGGTTTTTCCATCTGGCGACCAGGCCGGGAGCAGGTCGCGCGCTGGGTGGTTGGTCAGATTGGACAGCCCGCTCCCATCGGCGTTGAGGCGGTAAATTTCAGAATTCTCCGGGCTGTCCAGGGTGCCCGCAAAGACCATCCCGCCGATCGGCAGCGAGGGCGGGCGAGGAACCTGTTGAACCGTAGGCTCAGGCGCAGATCCGCCCGGTGAGAGCGTCTCAGTGCCGCTACCAGCGCAAGCGACCAGGGGCAGAAGCAAAAATAGTACCGCCATGAATTTAGGTAAGTCGAAGGGTTTCACCAGTCCTCCGTGATCGCGTTTCTTTACGGCGTCAACTGGATGATCACCGTCGCGTAGGGGGCCAACTCGGGCAGCGGGCGGTAGACGTCAAAGCCACCGGCCGAATTCAAGGCCAGTGCGGCAGGCTCGCCCTCGCCAAGCGCTACCTGCGCCTGGAGTGGGCCGCTGAGCGGGCCGCGCGCCAGGGTCAGCGACAGGTCGCGTAGCGTTTCCTTGGACAGGTTGACCAACACCAGGAAACTCTCTTCGGAGGTGCTGCGCAGGAAGGCGTAAGCCTGGGGCGAGCTGGTTCCGACCAGCCACAGGTCGCCCGTGCGCAAGGCGGCGTGCGCATTGCGCAGTTGAATCAAGGCGCGGTAATGGTTGAGCAACGAGTCGGGGTCGGTCGACTCGGTCACGACGTTCACGGTCGGGATGTCGTTGTTCAGCTCCTGCCAGGGCGTGCCGCTGGTAAAGCCGGCGGTGACTGGGGTGGCGTCCCACTGCATCGGCCGGCGGATCAACTCGTCTGGCTTGACCCCGCGCATGCCGACCTCCTCGCCGTAGTAGATGAACGGCACGCCGGGGTTGGTCAGGAGCAAGCTGGCAGCGACCTTGGCCTTGTTCCGGTCACGCTGCAGGGTGTTGATGACCCGGTTCTGGTCATGGTTGGTCAGGAAAGCGGCGTACTGCCCCTGGCCGTAGCTCTCCAGGACGGTCTCCTGAACCTTGAGCAGGTTTTCATTGGTCCCGTCCTTGAGCGCTTCGATAATTGCGGTGGAAAGGTCGAACTCGAAAGCCAGGTTGACTTCATCGCCGACGTAGGGCACGACCGCCTCAGTGGTATCCCAGATCTCGCCAACGGTCAGCGCATCCGGGGCGAGGCTGTGGACGTAACGGTGAAAATCGGCCAGCCAGGCGTGGGTTTCGGGGGTGTTGGCCTGGACGGCGCCGTCTTCGATCAGGTGGCGGACCGCGTCGAGGCGGAAGCCATCGACCTGCATATCCTCAAGCCAGAAGGCGATGATCTCACGCATCGCCCGGGTGACGTCGCCGTTGCGGTAATTGAGATCGGGCATGCCCTCCCAGAAGAGAGCATAGTAGTTGGAACCGCCGAGTGGGTACCAGACCTGCGAACCCCACGGGCTGCTATAGGGGATCGGGCTGTCGTCCCAGATGTACCAGTTGCGGTAAAGTGAGTCGGGCTGTTGAGCGTCGAGGAACCAGGGGTGCTGGCTGGAGGTGTGGTTCATCACCAGGTCGACGATCACGGCGATGCCGCGCTGGTGCGCCGCGGCCAGGAACTGCTTGAAATCTTCGTTGGTCCCGTAATCGGCTTCGATGGTCTCGTAATCGGTGGTGTCATAGCCGTGGTAAGAGGGCGATTGGGCGATCGGCATCAGCCAGATGCCGGTGACGCCGAGGTCAACGGTGGTGGTGGGGTCGCCGTCGTTGAGGTAATCGAGCTGCGAGATCAGGCCCTGGAAGTCGCCGATGCCGTCGCCATCGCTGTCTTTAAAACTGCGGACGAAGACTTCATAGAAGACCCGGTCGTTCCACCAGGGCAGGCCGCCCGAGCCGAGGCGCGGCGAGCTGGTCAGCTCGGGCAGCGGGGTAGGCTGCTCGGGCAGGACCAGGGAAAGCTCGGGGAACTCGGCCAGCTCTTTGAAGGTGACCAGCCAGGTCTTTTCGACGCGCTTATCGGGCGATTCGGCCACCCTGACGGCATAGCGAATTTTATGCTGTCCAAGGCCCGGATTTTCGAGAATCACGTTCCAGAGCCGAAAACCACCGCCCCACACATCGGCGGTGCCAAAGGCAGGCAGGTTGACCGGCTGGTCATCGATGTAGAGCTCCCAGATCAGCTCGGCCCAGGCCTTATCGAGCGCTTCGCTGCCAGCTCCGGCGCCAACCCCGACACCGTTGCCGATGAAAATGCGCTCAAAGCGCGGCGCGTTGCATTCGACGGCCTCTTGAGCGCCAGGCTGGTCAGAGATGCTGGGGTCGCAGTAATCCCAGAGCAGCTTGTCCATTTCTTGCTCGCTCTGCGCAGCCCGCAGGGTCAGCTCGGCGAGTTGATCGCCGGGTTTCAGGCCAATGGCTTCGGGTCGGGGAGCGAGAGTTGGCGCTTCATTCGGCGCTACGGTCGGCGGGGCGGGCGGCTGGGTAGGGGTGGCAGCCGGCGGGGGCTGAGTGGCGGTGGGAACGATGGGTTGGGTTGGCGCTGCGGAAGGTTGCGGCTCCGCGCAAGCGGCGAGCAGGAACACGAGCAGGAGAAGTAGATGGAGGGCTTTCATCGGGGGGCCTTTCAGGAATGCGCGCAGAGAGAAACAAAAACGAGGTTGAGACGCTTTTAGATTTATTATACAGGGAAAACCGGATTAGATTAATAGAGAATTAATTAATATTTCATATCTACGGTCGTTGGGAGGACGGCCAGTAATAATAGTTTGCCAGCCGTCTTCGGGAGCATGGTTCCTCCTTGGTAGTTGGGCAAAAGCGTCAGGGCTTGGAGCAGGTGTGCGGGGTCTCCCCGTACACGCCGCCGCTCACCGTAAGCTGATAACTGATGAGCCGATCCTCATCGACCTTGACATCGACAGCGACCGTATAGAGATTTCCGCTATCTTTGTATTGCTTCTCGATTTCACCGGTGTAAGTGGTAACCCGGCTGATTGTTCCACCTGAGCTAGAGATGTTCATATTCCTGGTCAGCTTGCCGTCCATGGAACTTTCGCCAGTCTCTCCCGGGGGATTGACAACCAATTCTAAGTTACCATCTTTATCAAGGATTACCTTACATTCAGCGTTTTTACCGGAGCAGGCGGTCAACCCCAGCAGGAACATGAAAAGGACCAAAGTGAAAAAGACCGATTTGAACTTGTGCTGCATGGCTTTCTCCTTTATTGAATGAGTCAAGCGGTTGCTCCGGCGAGACAGACCGCTAACTCTGGCAGGCGCAGGCCACCCCTGGATCCGCCCGAGGGGCTTCTTGTTCCAGGGGGAAAATGAAATTTGTCTAAACATCTATCTTGATTATAAAGATGAAAAAATTAATGTCAAGTAATAATGATAAAAAAAGGCAATAGAAAAAGCAAAGGGAACAAATGTCCCTTTGCTTTTTCTACAGCGTGAGCAAAATGCGCGGCGGGTCTAGCCGGCTTCGGCCTCGCCTTCGGGAGCGGCAGATTCCATCGACTGGAGGGCCAGGTAGCTGGCGCCGAATTTCTCGATCTTCGAAACTTCGAGGTCGTATTGGCCGTAGTGGCGCTCTTCGTCGTCGACCAGCGCTTCAAAGACTTTCTTGGTGCCAGAATCGGCGTTGGCGGAGCATTCGTTGGCCCAGTGGTTGTAGTCTTTGATGCTGCCCTGTTCCATGCTGCGGGCCATTTCGAGCATCTTTTTGACATCGTGGATTTTTTCGACGCTGCCCGCGGCAACCATTTCAACTTCGCCACCCAGGAACAGGATGCGCTCGGCGCATTTTTCGACGTGCTCCATCTCTTCGATGGCGGTACGGAAGAACAGCCGGGAGATCGACTCGATCCCCTGGTCTTCGCAGTGGAAATGGAAATACATATATTGGTGAACCGCGCCCATTTCATCGGCAACGGCCTTATTGAGTAATTCGATGCTTTTCTCGTGCATAGTATCCTCTCCTGTAAGGTATGTGGTCAATTGTTTGAGTTATTATACAATAAACGGCGGGACTTCCGGAGTTAACGCAAACGCGGATTCCCCCATATGGCCCAATCACAATCCTTGTTCGAATGACTACCCGCTTCCACCACCAGGCTGAGCTGGCTGCCGGGGGAGAGTGGCACCTGGACCTTGAGCGGGGTCGACCAGGGCTGGAGGCGCGGGCTGCGGTAGATCTCCTGTCCGTCGAGCCACAGGACGAACTCGACGCCATCGCCGCAGTTGATTTTCTCGATCAGCCCGAGGGTGGCCTGGAACTCGCTGAAGGACTGGCCGTCGATAGTATAGGTGAAGCGAGCCGGGGCGTGGGCGAAGATGCCCTGGGGGTAATCGACGCCATGCATGCGGATCGGGTCGCCGGTGTGGATGTCGTCAGCCGAATCTTCGGAGCTAAATTTGAAAGTTCCGACGGAATAAGTCCCGTAGCCGAGCTGCACAACCGTGGGCTTGAATTCGGAAAGGTAGGTCCAGCCAACCGGGGAAGGGCTGGAGTGGGCCGGGTTGGTGGAGGTTTTCGCCGGGCTGGCGGTCGGGACGGAAGGCGCCGTCGAGCCCTGTCCGAGCTCCCAAATCACGATCGAGCTATCCCAAACGGCTGCGGCCAGGCGCCGGCTGTCGGGGGAGAAAGCCAGGGCGGTGATCAACTCGTCCGGCCCGATCAGGCTGAGTGAGCTGAGCGCGCCGGTCTGCATGTCCCAGAGCTTGACCCCACCTTGGACGCCAGCGGTCGCTATAAGCAGGCCATCGGGAGAGAAAGCTGCCCGTTCGACCTGGCCAGCCTGGAAGCTGTAGAGCAGCTGGCCGGAGGCATCCCAAACGCGCACTTCGCCACCCAGGAAGAGTCCGGCCAGCTTTTGTCTGCCAGCGACCCAGGCGAGCTTCTGGGGATATTCCGAGGCGGCCAGGCGGAAGAGCTCCTGGCCGGATTCCAGGTCCCAGGCGACCACGGCCGGTCCAGGCTGGCTGCCGGCCAGGGTTTTCCCATCCGGGGCAAGGGCCAGGATATTGGACCAGGCCTGGCTGAACTCGCCAAAGGTCGCCAACTGGTTGCTTGTAGCAATCTCATAAACCGCAATCTGCCCATTCGCCCCACCGGCGACGATCCTGTCCCCTTGAGGGAGCAGGGCGACTGAAATGGTCGGCACGGGGTTAAGGCCAAAAGATGCTACCTGGCTCTGGTAGGTCAGGTTGATGATCCGGGCCTGGCCATCGCGGTCGACAACTGCCAGCAAGCTGCCATCCGGGCTGACCGAGAGGTCGAGAATATCGTTGGCCTGGGCGGGGAGGCTGGTCTCGGTGGGGGCGTCCAGCAACTGCCAGAGGCTCAATCCGCCGGAAGCCTGGCCAGAGACGAGCGTCTGGCCAGCGGGGGTGAAAGCCAGGGCGGTGCTGACGAAGCCATCCCCCGGCTGGAGGGTCAGGAAGGGGCGCAGGCTGCCGGGCGGCGGGGCGGTAAAGCCCTCCAACCACTCAGCCAGGGCCAGGACCGGCTGGTCGCCGTAACCCGGGCCACTGTAGCCCTTGATCCCGGGCGGTTCACCGCCAGTGAAATTCGAGCTGCCAAGGACCTCCTGGCCGGGGAAGCTGACCAACAGCACCTCCCATTCGCGCCGGTAGGCGGAAGCATTGTCAGTATAGCTGCCGACGTTGATCCGGGTTTCGCGGATGCAGACCAGGTAATCAGCGGCTGAAGGGTGCACGGAGGCATCGAAGCCCGAATGGTTCAAGTCCGGGGAATAATCCGACCAACTGCCTTGGACTTCGATCTGGGCGGCGACGCGCTGGGGGACGAACTGCGCCTGGCCAGTGATTGGATGGATGGAGTGGCTAAACTCCTGGGCGCAACGCACCGCCATCTGAGCCCGGGCTATCTCGTCCAAACCGGGCAGCTCCGAGGTCGGCCCCGGGGTGGGAATGGCAGCCTGGGTGGAAATGGCCGGCTGGGTGGGGATGGTGGATTGATCGGGGACGGAGGAGTCTGAGATGATGGTTTCAGCCACGCGGGGAAGAATGGTCGGGGTGGGGGCGCCGGTGCAGGCCGAGAGCAAGGCGCTGGCGATAAAGAGGGCGATGAGGGCAAGACGATGGAACAATGCATCATTCCTTTTTATTTACTACCAAATTCGGATTGCCAACTTTTGAAATATTGGTTGGATCGGGTGGTTGAACTTGCCTTTTCCGGGAAGATTAAATTTAATAGCTTGCGAACCAGCTCATCGGATGGGATTTCACCTTTTTCCATCTGAAAGAGCAGGTAGATTAATGGGTGCCCGGCTTGTTCAGCCACCTGATTTCTATATCCGTTCCTGACCAGACGGTCTAGGCCAGACGCAGCCGTTCCAAATACCCCATCCTCTCCAGGATGATAAAACAAGTAGGAGATCAGCATCGGAATTATGTTCTGATCATTTTGCATTAGCAATAATGCAGTGCTTGCGGTAAGGTCTTGGATTGTGCGGGCGGCCTCTGGATCTTCGGTTCGTTGGGCTGCAGACGCGAAGAGGACTGGAATCACGCCAGGCCCAAGACCAGCAAGAAGATCGACAGCTGGAGACAGGTATTCGTTTTTCTCCCGATAGATAACTGCCAAATTTATAATAATCGCCGGTAAGGCGGAATCCACAAACTCCGAGCCAGGCTGGAGGGAGCTCAGTAATTCGATTTCAACCAAGGGGATTAGACTTTGCCTTGCTTCTTTGATCGCCTGGGCTTCGAAGATCATATTTTCTAAAATGATGGGAATTAGATAAGAGTTTTGTTGATCGATACCCGCCAGAGCAAGAATCTTGAGCAGTTGATAGGAATATTGATTGGCTAAGGCATAGCCTACGTACAGCGGATCCATGCTGGACGCGCTAGCTGGGTCAACAGCATTGTAGGCTTCCCTTTGAAGATCCTCGTGGCGTTCTGGCCAACCAGCCCCGAGAATGGCCGGATAGACATTAGTTCCCCATAAATCCACCAGACCTTCGACAAAGCCCGATCGCCAGCGGCCCAGCAGCGGGTTATTCGCCTGCGATTGGTAACATTGATTAACATCAATTTCCCCTGGTGGAGCCTGACTTTCCCCGAAGCGGAATGATGCCCGGGGTTCGCCTGAGGGGAACTGGACAGTAATCTTCCCCTCGATGTTAACACCCGTGAAGCAAGTTGATTTCAGGCCTTGGAAGGAATAAGTGGACGAAATTAGTTCGATATCAAAACCAAGCCGGATAACCAGCTCACAGTCCGGCTGCATCGTCCGGTAGACCTGGTACCCTAATCCCTGTAAAATGTCTTCGAGCAAATCGCTGACCGGAACCGAAAAATATCCGCCAACATTGAGCTGATGATATGCCTCATTGACGATCAGGCAAAGGCTGTTACGCTTCGGTTGATAGAATCCTGTAGAGAGAAAAACAGGGGCCGGCAGAAGATCGGGCAGGGGATAGTGCTCACGAAGAGTCGCACTCGGAGGGGACTGGGCCAGGGGAGGAACTTGAGGGAGCTCAGGAGGTTCGGGAACTGCCGCGTTACAGGCAGAAACACACATCAGGCCAAAGAGCAAAAAACTGCTAAGCCATTTTTTCACAGGTTTTCTCCTGAGACGCTACCGATGGTCAGGATGACGATCGCTTATGAAGCAGGATTAAAAAACAAAAGATCCTTCGACTGCGGCTGAGGAGAGTTGAAGACCAGGGGTCGCAGGGCGCTCAGCGTTTAAACATCCGCAGCAGGATGAGCACGATAATCGCGCCAATCGAGGCGGTGATGATATCGCTGAGAATGCCACCGCCGATCGAGATGCCCACCAGGCCGAACAACCAGCCGCCAAGCAACCCGCCGAGGATGCCGATGATGATGGTCGGGATGAGCGCCAGGCGCTTGCCCTTGACGATTAACTGGCCAATGAAGCCAGCCACCGCGCCGACCAGGATCCAGATGAGAATTTGTTCGAGGGACATGAAGGCTCCTTTGGAGAAGATATGGATCTGCTCCTGATTTTATCATGCCCAGGGCTGGTAACCAGGCCAGCGGGATCGAAAAAACCGCTGGTGGAAAATGAGAGTTTACGCTGGGTGCTTGACAAATCATTTTATCTATGATAACTTTTAACCATCATATTAACGTTAAATTAATTCGGAGGAACAGCTTTTTTTTTAACCCTGAAGTGAAACGTTTCACTGACGGATAGACACCCTGGTAGAACAATCTAACCCGCCCTATTCATAACCAGTCTTCAAACGAGGCGAGATGGCGCATAAATTTGAAAATGCCTACGGTTATTTTTCTGAAGATGGAACGGAATATGTGATCACCAACCCGTTCACGCCCCGGCCGTGGGGAAACGTGATCAGCAACGGTGATTACGGGATGATGATCTCCCAGCTAGGCTCGGGCTATAGCTGGCGAGGCAACGCTGGGCAGAACCGGCTGACGCGCGCATTTCAAGACTTGATCAAAGACAATTGGGGGAAGTATTTCTACCTGCGCGACCTGGAGCGAAAGGTGTGCTGGTCGGCAACCTACAAGCCAGTGATGCGGCCTTACCAGTCCTACCGGGTCATCCATGGCATCGGCTATTCCCGTTTCGCGCAGGTGAACGAGCAGATCGCCAGCGAGCTAACTGTCTTCGTCGCGGCAGATGCCCCGGTGGAAATCTTTCAGCTCCAACTAACCAACCAAAGCGCCGAGACCCGCCACCTGGATGTGACCAGCTATGCCGAATGGCTGCTGGGCTTTGCACCCGACGAACACCGCGAATTCCACAAGCTGTTCATCGATACCCAGCTGGCGGCGGAAGACCGGGCGGTCACAGCGCGCAAATGCCTGTGGGGGTTTGCTGACGAAAAAGGACGTCACAACAATATTGACTGGCCGTACACGGCCTTCATGGCAGTCAGCCAACCGTTGAAATCCTTCGATTGCGATAAAGAAACCTTCATCGGCCTGTATCAGAACGACGACCAACCCAGGGCGATGCAGGAAGAACGGCTGGCGGGCCGGAGCGGCCGGTTTACCGACGCGATTGCCGCGCTACAGGTGGCAGTTCGGCTCGCGCCGGGAGAAAGCCAGTCGATTGTCTTCACCCTGGGGGCGGTTGAGGACGGCAAGGAGGACTGGCACGAGCTAGCCCGCCGTTTCACCGGCGGGTCGGAAAGCGAACAGGCATTCCGAGAGATGCAGGCGTTTTGGGCGCGCTTCATCGACAGCGAACAGGTGGAAACGCCCGACGAAGCGCTGAACTTCATGACCAACACCTGGCTGAAATACCAGGCGATCTCGTGCCGGCTGTGGGGAAAGTCGGCCTTCTACCAGGTTTCGGCCGGGTATGGGTTCCGCGACCAGCTCCAGGACAGCCAGATCTTCCTAAGCAGCGCGCCGGAGCTCACCCGCCAGCAGCTCTTGTTCCACGCTGCGCAGCAGTTTGTGGAAGGCGATGTGTACCACTGGTGGTTTTCAATCCGCGGCGGAGGGCCGCGCACCAATTGCTCGGATGATTTGCTGTGGATGCCATACATCCTGGACGCTTATCTTAAGGAGACCGGCGACCGGAGCATCCTGGACGAGCCAGTGGCCTATTTGAACGCCCCGGCGGAGCCATTTTACGAGCATTGTAAGCGAGCGATCGAGCGTTCCTTCAGCCGGTTTTCGCCGCGCGGGGTGCCGCTGATGGGTGACCATGATTGGAATGACGGACTCAGCGCAGTGGGAACATTCCTCAAGGGCGAGAGCTTTTGGGTTGGCGAGTTCCTATACCTGATTTTGGAGAACTTCATCCCACTCGCCCAGCAGCGCGGTGATCACAGGTTCGCCGCGCGCTGCGAGAGCGTACGCCAAAGCCTAATCGAAGCGGTCAACCGCTTTGGTTGGGATGGCGAGTGGTATCTCCAAGCAACGACCGACGATGGCGAGCTGCTGGGCTCCAAGGCGAACCAGGAGGGCCAGATCTTCCTGATGCCGAACACCTGGGCGGTAATTAGCGGGATCGCCAATCCGGAGCGCGCCCAGGCGGTGATGAATTCGGTCACCCACCATCTGATGAAAGACTACGGGACTCTACTGAACTACCCGGCTTTCACCAAACCGAGGCCCGATATTGGCTATGTCACCCGCTACGCGCCGGGCTTGCGCGAAAACGGCGGGGTGTATACGCATGCTGCAACTTGGGCAGTGTGGGCCTATGCCTTGACCGGCCAACCTGAGCTGGCTTATGAGGCCTATCGGAGGATCTGCCCGCCCAACCGGAGCTGGGACATCGAAACCTACAAAGCGGAGCCGTATGTGACCCCGGGCAACATCGACGGGCCGCAATCGGAGTACTTTGGCCGGGGCGGCTGGACCTGGTACACAGGCTCGGCGCAGTGGCTGCAGCGGATGGCAACCCACTGGATCCTGGGGATTCGCCCGCAGGAAGACGGTCTGCTGATTGACCCGTGTATTCCAGCCGAATGGCCGGGCTATTCCGTGAAACGAAAATTCCGCAATGCAGTCTACCAGATCGAGGTGAAGAATCCAAAACGGGTGAGCCGGGGCATCCAAGCTATCTGGATTGATGGAAAAGCCCACCAGCAGCCGGTCTTGCCGGTCTTCGAGGATGGAAAGATCCATACGGTCGAAGTCAGCATGGGCTAAGGCGAAAGACTAACCTAAAATGATAGATCACTGAACGGAGGAGGCCATATCGAAAGAAACCAGACCTGCAACCCAAGAAGATCAACCCACCATTTCAATATCTTGAGGAGAATAGAATGAAAACCTTTTCGAAAATGTTTATCTATTTGATCCTGGCCACGATGGTACTGGGTATGGCTGCCTGCGGCGGCCAAACGACGGCCGAGCCAGCAGCAGAAGAGCCAGCGGCAGCCGAACCGGCGGCCCAAGAACCTGCAGCGGTTGAACCGGCCGCCCAAGAACCTGCGCCGGCTGAGCCAGCAGCTGAGCAACCCGCAGCCGCTGAACCAGTCACGCTGCGCTACGCCAACTGGAACCTGGGCACCGAAGAAGAGAACAACATCCAGCGCCAGATGGTCAAAGCCTACACGGATGCCAACCCGAATGTGACGATTGAATTCGTGGATATGTCAGGCGAAGGTGGTTGGGACGCGATCCTGACGGCTTATGCAGCCAAAGGCGCGCTGCCGGATGTGTTCATGGCCAACAACGTCCCGCTGTATGTTTCCAACGGCTGGCTGGCGGACCTGACTGAATTCATCGCCAATGACGCTGACTGGGCGAACGTGCCGCAGGTGATCAAAGATGCCTTCACCTACTCGGGCAAAGTTCTGGGGTTACCAGCCGCCCAATTCGTGATGGGTTATTTCGTCAACAAGGACCTGTTCGAGGCTGCGAACCTGGATGCGCCCGAATACGGCTTCACGCTGGACCAGTTTAACGAGGATGTCGTTGCCCTGACGGATGTCTCAAAGGGCGTGCTGGGGGTCTGCGAGCAGGAATTCATTATGGGTTGGTATTCCAATGCAGTCGATCCCACCCTGAAATGGTTCAGCTATGCCGATGGGAAGATGCATTACAATTCCCCGGCTTTTAAGGAAGCAGTAGCCAAGACCGGGGAGATGAAGCCCTACACCTGGCAGGGATTGTCAGAAGAGCAGAAAGCCAATTTCAAATCAACCGGGCCGTGGGAGCTATTCCTTAACCAGGAAGTGGGTCTGCGCTGGGACGCCTCCTGGGCGGTGCCGAGCTATGTATCGAGCGCGACCTTTGATTGGGACTTTGTGGGAGTGCCAGGCGGGAACCAGGCGCTGGTGTTCGATGTGATCGTGGTTTCGAAGACCGCCCCCAACCAGCAAGAGGCCTACAACTTCGCCAAGTGGATGACCTTCTCAAAGGAAGCCTACTTGAAGGAAGCCGAATTGGCAAAAGCGATGAACTCGGCCCCGAAGATGCCGGTCTCGGTAGATGCTGAATCGATGGAGCTGTACAAGGAGTTCGTCCAAAAGCCGGGCATTATCGCGGCGCTGGAAAACTTGGACAACAGCATGATCGAGTCGATGGCCAAGATCGTACCCGGCTATATCAACGCCCGCTGGGAAGGCAAGCCCGGGATTGACGTCGGTGAAGACAAAGACGTCAACATGTGGTTCATGTTCAACTTCGCCAATGATGGGCGCTACAAGTACGAGGACTACGCGGCAAAATTGGATGAGTTCGCCAATAAGATCCTGGCGGACGCCGCGGCTGAGATGAATAAATAGCAATTTGAGGGAATCGGGCTGCCCAAAACTCGTTTTTTGGGCAGCCCGATGATCAGCAAGGGACTTTTCAGGCAGCGCCCGAAAGCGCTCACGGTGCGCTGGGGAAATGGAAGAACCTATGAAGCCAAAAAAGTTGCTCAATATCCTGGGCTTAATCATCATCCTGGGTACACTACTGCCCAACCCGGCCAGGGCGGGGATGATATTGGAGGGCCGGCGGGGTACGCCCTGGCGGGAAGTCGCAGGGAGCGCCCAGACGCGGCAGGACGACGCGATCGAGATCCGCGCGGATGCGTTTGGCTTACCGCTGGCGCCGCCTGAGGTAGCCGGGGATTACCCGAAAGCCAGCGTGGCGCTGCAGGCGGGCGAGCCAGTCCAATTCCAGGCTTTGATCGAAGAGGCGGGAACCTACCTGGTTTCGTTTGACATGGCGGCGAAGGAATCCTTTATCCGAGCGCCAGAAGGACAGCTCAAGCTCGATGGAGAATTCCCACTCCCGGACGCGCGGCGGATTGTCTTTCCGATTTTTTACCAGAATTCACGCGATAGCTTCCCACAAGACCGCTGGGGAAACGACGCACTGATCCGCCAGGAGCGCTTGATCCGTTGGTCGAAAGTCGCCATGCGCGACGCCAACTTCAGCCAAAAATATCCGGTACTGATCGAGCTCGAAGCTGGAGAGCACAATTTTGAGTTCTCCCTGACTCAGGAATCGATGCTACTGGGCAGCATTTACCTGGAGCGATTTGCGCAGTATCCCGAGTATGGCCAGTACTTGAGCGACCACCCTGCAATTGACACGCGTGGGGTACTGATCGAGATGGAAGCCGAGTTCCCAAGTTTCAAGAATGACACTTCGATCCGCCCGATCAACAGCCGCAGCCTGGAGGTGACCCCGTACGACACCTACAAGCTGTTATTGAATAACATCGGCGGGGAAAGCTGGGAGAGCAGCGGCAGCGCAGTCTATTATGAATTCGAAGCGCCTGAGGATGGGATGTATTTAATCACCCTGCGGGCGATCCAAAACACAAAGAACAATTTTACCGTGTTTCGCCGGATCACAATCAACGGCGAGGTGCCTTATGAGGCGCTGAACCAGGTCCCGTTTGAATATTCGAACCGTTGGGCGAACATCACCCTGGGCGGAGATGAGCCTTATCAAGTATTTTTGAAACAAGGGCGGAACGTATTGGGGATCGAGGCGACCGACTCGCCATACTATTCCGCGATCCAAAAGATCCAGAAAGTATTAATTGATATCAACACGCTTTCCTTAGAGATCAAGAAGCTGACCGGCAGCCAGGTGGATCCGTATAAAGAGTGGGTGATCTCGGAATATATTCCGGATATCCGCGACCGGCTGATTGCGATCGCTGATGATCTCCAGGTGGATATGAACGGGCTGTTGGCGATCAACCGGAACGGCGGCTCCCCCGAGATCCTGACCTACCAGATGGCGATCGATAACATCCTGCTGCTGGCTGAGGACCCGGATAAGATCCCTGTTCTGATGAACCGGTTCTCGGAGGGTTCGGGCTCGGCGGCGCAACTACTGGGCAATGTGCTGCCTTCGCTGCAGAGCCAGCCATTGGCGCTGGATAAAATTTACATTCATTCAGCCGACACCCCGCCACAGGAAGCCAAAATCCCGTTTTCAACCTCATTTGGGGATGGGATCAAGCGCTTTGTTAATTCTTTTCGCCCAAACCTGTACCAATCGATCGGAGCTGGCGAAGATGAGATCGAGGTGTGGGTAAACCGGCCGCGGCAGTATGTCGATCTGCTGCAGTCGATGACCGACGAAATCTTCACCCCACAGACTGGCATCAAAGTCAAGTTCTCGATCATGCCGAATGAGTCGAAGCTGGTGCTGGCAAATGCCGCCGGGATCGAGCCGGATGTGGCCCTGGGGGTGAGCACGAACGTACCGTATGAGCTGGCAATCCGCAACGCGCTGAAGGACTTGCGCTCCTTCGAAGATTTTGACGAATTCATCCGGGTCTACTCGCCTGGCGCGTTGCTGAGTTACATCATTAACGATTCAGTTTACGCCATTCCCGAGACGCAGGATTTCTGGGTGACCTATTACCGGGAAGATATTATGAACTCCCTGGGGATACCCATTCCGAAGACCTGGAACGAGGTGATCCAGATCCTGCCGGAGCTACAGCGCTATGGACTGAACTACAACACCCCGCTTTCGAGCGGGAGCGGTACGAAGGGCTACCTGATCACTGCACCGTATCTCTTTAACTATGGTGCTACACTATACAGCAGCGATGGCTTTTCGACCGGGTTGGGCAGCGACGAGGCGATCGAGGCAATCAAGTTCATGGCTGAAAGCTTCACGATCTACGGCATGCCGCTGACCACGGCCAACTTCTACGACAGCTTCCGCTACGGGAGCCTGCCAATTGGCGTCTCGAACTTCGAGACCTACATCAAGCTGATGACGGCGGCGCCCGAAATCCGCGGCCTGTGGGCGATCGACTTGTACCCGGCGACGGTGCTGGAAGATGGGACTGAAAACCGCTATGCAACCGGCTCAGCCCAGGCCTCAATTATGTTCGCCCGCACCGATAAGCCGAAGGAATCGTGGGAATTTATGAAATGGTGGATGTCCACCGAAACCCAGGTTGATTTTCAACAACAACTGATTTTAAATTACGGTTTCGAGTACCTGTGGAATTCGGCCAACCTGGAAGCCTTCCAATACCTGCCGATCCCGGATGAACACAAAGAAGTGATCCTGGCGCAGTGGGAATGGCTGCAGGAGCCGGTCAAGCTGCCCGGCAGCTATATGCAAGAGCGTGAGCTGAGCAACGCCTGGAACCGGATCGTCTTCGATGGCGTCAACCCACGCGTAGCCATCGATAGCTCGATCATTATCATCAACCGGGAAATCTCGCGCAAGATGGAAGAATTCGGCTATCTCGAAGATGGCATCAAAGTGAAAGAATTTAAGATCCCGACGATCGAAACGGTCAGGAGGTGGATGGAGAATGGTAGCCAATCAGCCCGATGAGCGAATATTAAGGCGGAACAAGTGGCTCACGCGAGAGGGGAGCGCGTATGGATTCTTATCCATGTACGCGCTGATGTTCATCACCTTTATCGTCGTGCCAGTCATCGTAGCGTTCATCTTGTCGTTCACTTCCTTCGACACGATCCAGTTCCCGACCTACAATGGCCTGCGCAACTATATCGTCCTGCTAACGCAAGATGATATTTTTATGAAGTATGTCCTACCGAATACGATTCAATTTGCGGTGATTGTCGGGCCAGGAGGCTATATCCTGGCGTTTATGCTGGCCTGGATCCTGGCCCAGCTCCCCAAGCTCCCCCGGACGGTGTTGGCGCTGATCCTGTACTCGCCTTCGATGACTTCAGGCGTGGCAATGTCGGTCGTCTGGGTGATCTTCTTCAGCGGCGACCAAAACGGCTATCTGAACAGCCTGCTGCTGCGCAACAGTCTGATCCAGGAGCCAATCCAGTGGCTGCAATCACCGCAGTACCTGATGACGATCATGATTATCGTCACGCTGTGGGGCAGCATGGGGGTGGGCTTTCTGGCGATGCTGGCCGGGATCTTGGAAGTAAACCCCGAGCTGTATGAAGCCGGGGCACTGGATGGGATCAGCAGCCGGTTCCAGGAAATTATCAACATCACGATCCCGTCGATGAAGCCGCAGATGCTGTTCGGGGCGGTGATGGCTATTGTGGCAACCTTCCAGGCTGGAGCGATCGGGGTGACGCTCTCAGGAGGCAACCCGACACCACAATACGCCGGCCAGTTGATTGTCAACCATATCGAGGATTATGGTTTCCTGCGCTATGAAATGGGCTATGCCGCGGCGGTTTCGGTGGTGTTGTTGCTGATGGTACTGTTGTTTGCCCGGGTTGCGAACCGGTTGTTCGGCAGCGAAGAATAAGGAGATGCTATGAAACGGGTAAGACACGGCCGGTTCACCGGCATCCGAAATAGCGGGATTAACCCGCAGGGATTCCATGTCAGCCAGATCAAGTTTTACATCATCCTGGCGCCGTTGGTCCTGTTCATGCTCCTACCGATCCTGTTCATTTTTTCGCACGCCTTCAAACCGCCGGACGAGTTGTTTGCCTACCCGCCGCGCTTTTTTGTGACCAACCCGACCTTCAAGAATTTCACCGACCTGTTCACCAAGATCGCCAACTCGGGGATCCCGGTCAGCCGTTACCTTTTCAATAGCGTGGTCATCACGTTGGTGACCATCGCGGCCTCGATCGTGGTGTCATCCACCGCAGCCTATGCGCTGTCGAAGAAACGCTTCAAGCTTAAGAAGGCGCTGTTTGCGATTAACACGGTCGCATTGATGTTCGTGCCGATCGCGGTGACCATCCCGCGCTTTCTAATTATCGAACGGATCGGCTTGATGGACACCTTCCTGGTGCACATCCTGCCCGGGTTGGCGATGCCGGTCGGCCTGTTCTTGATCAAACAGTTTATCGATGGGATTCCGGATGAGGTAGTGGAGGCAGCACAAATCGACGGGGCGACCGATGTAATGATTTACTGGCGGATCATCCTGCCAATGATCAAACCGGCGATTGCGACGATCGCCATCCTGACCTTCCAGGCGACCTGGAACAATGCGGATATCTCCACCTTGTATATCAACGACGAAAGCCTGAAGACCTTTGCATTTTATCTGAGTACGTTGACCTCCACAGCAGCGGGTGCGAATGCGGTAGCCGGGCAGGGTATCGCTGCGGCGGCTTCGCTGATCATGTTTTTACCCAACCTGATTATCTTCATCTTCCTGCAAAGCAAGGTGATGAGCACGATGAGCCATTCGGGGTTGAAATGATGAAAAAGAAGCTCCTGATCCTATTTGTGCTCGCAATCCTGGCAAGCTCGGCCATCCCGGCGCAGGCGGACTCGCCTTACACCACCTGGTCGCTGGGTCCGGGAGGCCAGTTATACATGACCCAGGATGCCTACCGGCCTTACAGTGAGGTCGATCTACCGATCAACGCAGCTGAGGATCTATTCATCGCTCCAGACGGGACGATGTACATCGCGGATACTGGTAATGGACGGATCTTGAAGCTGAAGGACTTCGTCAAAATTGGCTCGTATGGCGAAGAGGTCCTGAAAGGGCCGACCGGGATCTTCGTGGATGATGCTGGGGTGATGTATATCGCCGACGCAGCCCAGGACCTGATCGTGATCCTGGATGCGCAAGGCAACCTGGTGAACCAGTTCGGCCGACCGGTCGAGCCGCTGTTCGGCAAAAGCCGGGAATTCCTGCCACGCAAGGTGGCGGTGGATGCGCGCAAGAACCTGTATGTGATCAGCGAAGGCTCGGTGGACGGGGTAGTCCAGTTGAACACCAATGGAAACTTCATTGGCTATTTCGGGGCCAACACGGCAACCATGTCGTTGAAGATGATCTTGCAGCGGCTGTTCCTATCCAAAGAACAGCTTGAACAGTTTATCAAGAATGAAGCCGCCTCGCCCTCCAACCTGACGATTGACAACCAATCGCTAGTCTATACGATCACGGCTGGGACCTTCCGGGAAAAATCGATCCGGAAATTCACCATTGCCGGGAAGAACATCTTCCCAGACGCATTTGGTTCGACGACTTTCCGGGATATCGATAGCAGCGATAACGGCCTGGTGCTGGCAGTGGACGCCAACGGACAGATTTACGAATATGACCTGAACGGCACCCTGCTATTCGTGTTTGGCGCGCAGGATAGCGGTGACCAGCGGCTGGGCACGCTGAGAAACCCAACAGCGATCGAGCGCTACCAGGACTTTATTTATGTGCTGGATAAAGACAAAAATGTGATCGTGGTTTATGAAACGACCTCGTTTGCCAGGCAGGTCCACGATGGCATCCGCCTGTACATGGATGGCTACTACCTGGAAGCCAAACCCTACTTCGAAAAGGTGCTTGATTTCAACGGCTCGTTCATCATGGCCTACCAGGCGATCGCCGATGCTTACTATAAGCAAGGCGACTTTGAGAAAACGCTTGAATCGTACAAATATGCCGAAGACCGGAGCGGATATTCGCAGGCTTTTTGGGAAATGCGTAATTTTGTCCTGCAGCGGTCTTTGACCAGCGCGATCGTATGGATTTTCGGATTGTGGGTGGTGAGTAGCAGCGTCCAGCGGATCGAAAAGCGCACGCGCTGGTTCGATCCGATCCGGCAATGGTTCCGAAACTTAAGGCGGATCAAACTAATCGACGATTTCATGTTCATGTTCCGCTTTATCAAACAACCGGCAGACAGCTTCTATTACATCAAGGTCAACCAGAAAGGCAGCCTGCTATTTGCCATCCTGCTGTATGCCTGGGTTGTGGTGGTGCGAGTCGTATCACTATACATCACCGGGTTCATCTTCAACCCGTATACTTCACCGGGCGATATCCGGGTGGAAAACGAAATCCTGATCACCGTGCTGGTGCTGGCGCTGTGGAACGCGGCTAATTACCTGATCTCGACGATCAGTGATGGAGAAGGCCGGGTAAAGGATGTCATCATCGGCAGCGCGTACAGCTTATTCCCGTATGCCTTGTTTGCCCTGCCGATCGCCCTGGTAACCCGGGTGCTAACCCTGAACGAGATCTTCTTGGTCACCTTTTCCACCAACCTGATGTGGGCCTGGGTGGGGCTGATGCTGTTCCTGATGGTCAAGGAAATCCACAACTATTCGGTCTCGGAGACGGTCCGCAACGTATTGCTGACGATCTTTACCATGGCGCTATTCGTCCTGACCGGTTATATCCTTTACATCCTGTACAGCCAGCTATTTGAGTTCATTTCTGCGATCCTCCAGGAGGTAAGACTCCGTGGCTAACCTGCGACGAATTACCCTGATGCTTGTATTGATTTGCTTGCTGGCAACAGTAGGCGGCAGACCGGCGGGTGCGCTGGCTGGCAGGCTCGATCCCGTGCGGAGGGAGGCAGCTCAAACTGAACCTCCCGGGACCGACTGGCAAACCAACCAGGAAATTCCGGATAGTTATTCGTTGGTCGGGGAGAACAAGGACTTCCAGCTCTATGTGGATGCCGAGCGGCTGGCGTTCAAGGTGGTGGACCGGCGCAGCGGCTATGTCTGGCACTCCAACCTGGATACGGTTGGCGAGGATGACAAGCTGAACAGGACCTGGACGGCATTTGCCACCAGTGGGATCAGCATCGACTATCTGGACCAGAAAGCGATTAGCAAGCGGGCCTCGATCAGCAACGCTGAGCGCACGATCGAGACGAAGAAAATCGAGCAGGGCCTGGAAGCGCGACTGCGCTTCACCGAGCCATCGATTGCGATGACCATCCGCCTGCAGCTAGAAGAGAACGGGGTCAATGTGGAAATCCCGTTCGAATCGATCGCCCAAGAGAACCCGGATTTCAAGCTGGGCATGGTGCATGCCTATCCCTTCATGGGGGCGACCAAAGCTGACAGCGTGCCTGGGTACATGTTCATCCCGGATGGAACAGGCAGCATTATCCGCTTCGCCGCAACGACCAAAGCGCAGAACATGTATTACGGCCGGCATTATGGCGCTGACCTGGGGATGATCACCGGCCTGGCGTGGGAACCCACGATCCGCCGGCCATTGAAGATCTCAGTCCCAGTGTTTGGGATGGTGCATGGCGAAAAACAGCACGGCTTCCTGGCAATTGTTGAGAAGGGCGCTTCCTACGGAGAAATCCAGGCCCACCCGGCCGGGGTTATCACCCAGTTCAATTTCCTCTACAATGCCTTCTTATATAACGAAAGCTTTTTCCAGGCGACCAATAAATCCGGGGCTGGCGTCACCACTTTGCAACAGGAAACCAATGCCTTCGATATCCAAATCCACTATCGCTTCCTGACTGGCGAGGTGAGCGATTATGTCGGGATGGCGAGAAGCTACCAGGCCTACCTGGTGGAGCGAGGCGACCTGCAGAAAGTGATCGACAACAGCCTGGAGATCGGGATCCGCCTGGAGTTCCTGGGCGGGGAGAAGGAAAAGGTGCTACTGTGGGAACGCTTTATCCCGATGACTACGATCGCCCAGGCAGGGGAGATCTTAAACGAATTGGATGTGAAGAACCCTGCAGTGGTCTTTTATGGCTGGCAACCGCTCGGGGCATCCAGTATGCCGCCCGAGCGATTAAATATCGAACCCGGCCTGGGAACGACTGAGGAGATGGTGGCTTTACGCGAGCAGATCCTGGCGGATGATGGCAGCTTCTTCTTGTACCTGGACCCCCAGGCGGCGCTGAGAGATGAGAAGGGTTACTCGGAACGGTACGACCTGGCGATGTCGATTACCAATTTCAACCTGTACGGCTTTAACCGCAGCAAGGTCAATTATTTCTTTAATTACGACGCCCTCAGCCGGCGTTACCGCTCACTGAGCGGGGACGTGTTTACGCAGTTGAAAGCCGGCCTGGCGCTGGACAGCCTTGGATCGACACTGTACAGTGATTTTAAGCGTGGTAATTTCCTGAACCGGGAACAAGCGATCGCCAGCTACCAGGAGATGCTGGCGGAAAGCGAAGGCAGCCTGGCCTTCTACTTGCCCAACGATTACCTGTTCGGCTTCATAGAAGCCTATTTTGATATCCCGCTGACCAACAATGGTTACATCTACACCAGCGAGGCAGTGCCGTTTATCCAGATCGTGCTTTCGGGGTATGTGCCCTATTACGGAACAGCGCTGAACTTTTCTTCCGATACCCAGGAAGATCTGCTCCGGCACGTCGATTTTGGGGTCTACCCATCCTATTTCCTGAGCTACGAGCCAACCGGCCGGATCCTCAAGACGCCGTCGAGCTGGATCTTCACATCTTCATATGACCAATGGGGCAGAACGATTGAGGAGACTTACCAATGGCTGAACAGCCTGCTAGGGCCGGTGAAGGGCCAGTCGATTATCGGGCGTGAAAACCTGGCAACCGGGATTGTGGCGACGACTTATGCCAACGGGAAGCAGATTATTGTCAATTATACCGAACAGCCCTACACTGCCGGGAACATTACCATCAACGGCAGGGATGCGGCAGTCAAGGAGGTGACCCCGTGAGCTTATCCAAAACCCTTCGCCGCGGCGAAATGAAGCACAGCACGCGTGAAGCGCTGTACGGCTATTCGTTCGTGCTGATCTGGATTATCGGCTTTCTGGTCTTCACGCTCGCCTCTCTGGTTCAAACATTTTTATACAGCCTGAACCAGGTCACGGTTACCGCGACCGGGATCAACCTGGACTTTGTGAGCTGGGCCAATTATTCGCGCGCATTGTTCACCGACCCGACCCTGGTGGAGCTGCTGATTGAATATGTGATCGAGACAGCGGTTTCGGTGCCGATCGTGTTGATCTTCTCGATGGTCATCGCGATGTTTTTGAACATGGATTTCAAGTTCAAGGGCATCTTCCGGACGATCTTCTTCCTGCCGGTGGTGATCACCAGCGGCCCGGTGATCCAGGAGCTAACCGCCCAGGGGGCGACCTCGGTCCCAGGGATCACCAATATGGCGGCGGTGGCAGAATTCCTAGCCCAACTGCCACGCGCCCTGCGCAACCCGATCGAATACCTGCTGACTTCGTTTGTTTTGATCTTGTGGTTTTCTGGGGTTCAGATCCTGATTTACCTTTCCAGCCTGCAAAAAATCGATAAAAGCGTGTACGAAGCCGCCTCCATCGATGGCGCTTCGTCCTGGGAGGCCTTTTGGAAGATCACATTGCCCTCGCTTTCGACAACCACCTTGATTAATGCGGTTTATACGATAATCACCCTATCCCATTTCTCAGAGAATAAGGTGATTAAGTATATTTACGGCCAGACGTATGCGGTGGAGGGAGGCATCGGTTATTCCAGCGCGATGTCGTTCCTCTATTTCGTAGTCCTGGTGCTGCTGCTGGGAATTATCTTCCTGATGATGAACCTGCGCGCCAAAAGGAATTTTGGATAAGAGGCAAACCATGCATATGAAATGGCTTAACCCAGACACCCTCAAAAGCTTCTTTTTTGGCCGTCGGAACCATTATGGCCTGATCTTCACCGTCCTGCTCTATCTGCTTTTAATCGCGATCGGCTTTGTGTATCTCTACCCGCTGCTGTTTATGTTCGTGACCAGCCTGAAAAGCCCAAGCGATTTATTGAATCCGATGGTGCAATGGGTCCCGACGCAATTCTTCGCCGGAAACTACACCAAGGCCTTTCGCGTCCTCGATTACCCGACCACTCTGGCCTCGTCGATCCTGATCAGCGTGGTGCCATCGGTGATCCAGGCAGCGGTGTGCTCGCTGGTCGGATACGGGCTGTCGCGCTACCGCTTCCCCGGTAAAAACCTGATCTTCTTCTTCATTCTGGCGACGTTTATCATCCCGGCTCAAAATACGGTGATCCCGCAAATGCTGACCTATAAGCAGATGGGGTTGCTGGGGAATATCTTCTCGCTGATCTTACCGGCAATTTTTGGCCAGGGGTTCAAGAGTGCGATTTTCATCCTGATATTTTACCAGACCTTCCAGTCGCTGCCCAATGTGCTGGAAGAGGCAGCCCGGCTGGACGGAGCTTCGGATCTGAAGATATTTCTCCAGATCGCCCTGCCCGCGGCAGTACCAGCTTTCATCATCTCGATCATCTTTTCGGTCGTGTGGTACTGGAATGAAACCTACCTGACGGTGATCTTTTTGGAGGGCGGCATCCAGACCCTGCCGATGCAGCTTTCCAAGTTTGCCCAGGCCTATGAAAACCTGTACCCGCCGGGGGTGGTGAACATCTTCGACCGGCTGAACGAGGCGGTGAAACTTAGCGGAACCTTCTTGAACATTCTGCCGCTGTTGGTAATGTATTTCGTGTTGCAGAAGTGGTTTGTCGAGTCGGTCGAACGATCAGGGATCACCGGTGAATAAGCTGCTAGCCTTCTTACTGATCCTGGCGCTGGCGTTGGGCGGTTGCGCTGCACCAGCCGCGCCGGCAACCCAGGTGGCGACCCAGCCCCGAGCGCCGGCAACGGCCACAGCAACTGCCCAACCCCCCAGCCCAATCGCGCCGACCCTGGCACCCAGCCCCACCCTGCCACCGGCCACGCTGGAAGAAATCATCGCCTATGAAATGCGCGCTTCATTTGATTACTTTTGGGAGCAGACCAATACCGACCCGGAAAGCGCTGGCTATGGCCTGGTTCGCGATCGCTGGCCGGGGTCCGAAGGCATCGCCAGCACGGCAGCGGTGGGTTTCGGGTTGACCGCCTATGTGATCGGGGTGGAGAAGGGCTACATCACGACCGAACAGGGCTATGAGCGTGTGGACAAAACGCTGGATACCCTGCTGGCGATGGAGCAGGTAGAAGGGTTCTTCTATCACTTCGTGGATATGCAGACGGGGAAGCGGGCCTGGGAGAGCGAAGTATCGAGCATCGATACGGCGATCTTGATGATGGGCATCCTGACGGCAGGGGAATATTTTGGAGGCCAGGCAGCGGAAAAAGCTCAACAACTCTACGAGCGGGTGAACTGGCCGTGGTTTATCGACGAAGGGCGCGATATGTTCGCCATGGCTTACCGGCCGGAAAAGGGGTTCGAAGGGGCATGGGATTTCTATGCCGAGCAACTCATGCTATACGTGCTGGGGGCTGGATCGGAGACTTACCCAACTGGCGATGGTCCGTATTACAGCTTCAACCGCCACCGGGCCAGCTATGGGCAGGGCGAAGCATTCATCCATTCCTGGTTCGGCTCGATCTTCACCTACCAGTTCAGCCATGCCTGGATCGATTTCCGCGCTACGACCGATAAGCTGGGGGTGAATTGGTTCACCAATTCGACCCTGGCGATCCAGTCGCAGGTCGAATTTGCCGAGGCGATGGACGAAAAGTATGAAACCATCGGACCGCTGGCCTGGGGGCTATCGGCTTGTGACGGCCCAGATGGGTATAATGGCCTGTACGGCGCGCCGCCGTCCGGCTTTACCAATGACGCTCACTTTATCGATGACACCGTCCCGCCGTATGGCGCGATTGGCTCGATCCTGTTTGCCCCAGATCCAGCCAAACAGGCGATGCAAAATTATTACTCGATCGAAGCGTTGAAAGGCCGGTATGGATTCAAGGACGCTTATAACCTGAGTGAGGACTGGTTTGCCAGTGACGTGATCGGGATCGATAAGGGCATCGGCTTGCTGATGCTGGCGAATTACGAAAACGACCTGGTTTATTCGGTGATGATGAAAAACCCGGTGATCCTGAATGGGCTGGCGAAACTCCAGATTACCAAAAGCCAGTAAGGAGAAAGACATATTACAACGATCAAAGATGTAGCCAGGCAGGCCGGGGTCAGCATCACGACCGTATCGTACGTGCTGAACAAAACCGGCACGATCAGTGATGAAACGCGCCAGCGGGTCTTCGAAGCGGCCGTGAAACTTAACTACCAGCCGAATGCTTTCGCCAGGCATCTGAAGAACCGCCGTTCATTCACGATCGGAGTTTTCATCACCCGCTTCGGCGGCGCATTTTATGAAGAAATCCTGGACGGGATTCACCAGGCAGTGATGAAGACGGATTATGAGCTGATCGTCAGCCCGGAAAGCCAGTTGGAACGGAAGATCTTGACCCAACGGCAAGTGGATGGGGCGATTGTTTTTGATTCGAAAATTAAGACTGAGACGATCAGCAAGCTGGCAGCGAAGAATTACCCGATTGTGGTCATGGATCGCGAGATCCTATCAGACTACGTCCTGCCCCTGCTGGTGGACAACCGGACGGGTGTGCGAGAGGTCTTTCACCATTTCTACAACCAGGGGGCGCGGCGGATCGGACTGATGGCTGGCGCACCCGACTCGTTTGATAATTTGGAGCGGGTAAGGACTTTCCTGGAGGAGGCCAGCCAGGTTGGGCTCGAGATCGAGCGCTACCAGGGCGATTTCACCATTGATTCGGGTCACACAGCCGGCCAGGAACTGCTGGGGCGCGGCGATTGGCCGGAGGCGATTTTTTGCGCCAACGACCAGATGGCGATTGGCCTGATTATGGCGATGAACGAGAGAGGCTTGAAAGCGCCGGGCGATATCGCAGTGGCCGGATTTGATGACATCCTGATCGCACAGTATATGGAGCCGCGCCTGACGACGGTGGGGGTCTCGCGGCTGGCCTGGGGCTCACTGGCAGCCCGCCAGTTGATCGATTTCCTGGAGCGAGGAGAACCGTTTCGCCCACGGCGGATTGAGGCTCACCTGGTGGTGCGGGAATCCTCGATCCTGAAAGTAAGCCAGACTGCCGGACCAGGCTGAGGGATATGGATCTCCAGGCCTTGCTGCAGGAAGAAATCCGGCGTTCGATCCTTTTTTTCCTGAAACATACCAACACCAATCACGCCAGCCCTGGGACGGGGTTGGTGGCGGACTCGTCCCGCAAGCCGGGGATCGCATCGATTGCCGCGGTGGGCTTTGGGTTGACCGCCTGGGTGATCGCCAGCGAGCGCGGCTACCTGGGCAATTCGGAGGCCAAAGAGTTGACCCGCAGCACGCTGCGAACTTTGCTCGAGCGGGCCAGCCATTTCCGGGGCTTTTTTGCCCATTTCCTGGCGATGGACAGCGCACAACGGCACCGGAAATGCGAGTATTCAACCATCGATACTGCGCTGTGCCTGAACGGGGTGATCACCGCGGCGGCTTATTACCAGGATAGCGAGATCCAGGAGCTGGCCGAAGCATTACTCGAGCGGGTGGATTGGCAGTATTTCGTCTTCGAGCGGGGTGAGCGGACCTTGTTCCGGATGGCGTATAACCCGGACGAAGGCGGGGATTACGTCAACGGAGAACCGGGGTTTATCTACCAGTGGGATATGGCGGCGGAGCAGAAGATGATGTACCTGCAGGCAGCCGGGCAGCTCGAGCCGGAGCTGGCGCGCCGTTTGTATGCCGGATTCGAGCGTGAGAAGGGCAATTATGCGGGCCACGAGGTGCTGTTCAACCCGGGCGGCAATCTGTTTGCCTACCAGTTCAGCGAGGCCTGGCTGGATACGCGGCGCTGCCTGGATCCAGATGGGATCGATTGGTTCCATAATACCCGCCAGGCGACCCTGGCTAACCGCTGCTTTTGCCTCGACCAGGCCAGCCACTACCGGACCTACCACGAAAACAGTTGGGGGTTGAGCGCCGGAGACAGCCCGTGGGGATATGACGTCTCGGGTGCCCCACCCTGCCGGGGAGCGCCACAACACAATGGCACGGTCTCGATCTTCAGCGCCCTGGCTGCGCTGCCGTTCACCCCAGAAGAAAGCCAGGCGATGCTGTGCTACTTGTACCAGGAGCACCCGCATACCTGGGGCGAGTACGGTTTTTACGATGCCTACAACCTGGCGGTTTCACCGGCCTGGTACAGCCGGACGATTTACGGGATTAATAAAGGCTGCTCGCTAATCCTGCTGGAAAACGCCTTGAGCGGCCTGGTCTGGGATATCTATACGAATAGTGCAACGATCCAAAAAGCCCTGGCCATTTTACGTTTCAAATCTCACCAACAAGGAGCTTAGATGAACTCGTTTATTGCCAAAGATGGCCTGTTCTGGTTGAACGGAAAACCGGCCTTCATCCAGGCAGGTGAATTTCACTACTACCGCACGCCGGTCGACCAGTGGGAGCATCGTTTGGGACTGCTGAAAGCGGCCGGATTCAACGCAGTGGCTTCGTACATTCCCTGGCTGTGGCACCAGGTGGAAGAAGGTCTGAGCGACCTGGACGGTCATAGCCACCCGATGCGCGACCTGGGAGGCTTTTTGGACCTGGCTGCCCGGATGGGTTTCTGGCTGATCCCCCGCCCCGGACCGTACATCATGGCTGAAACAACCAACGAAGGCATCCCGCCGTGGGTGTTTCGCAATTATCCCCAGGTGGCCTTCATTAACCAGCATGGAAAACCGGAAAACGTGGTCAGCTACCTGCAGCCCGATTTCCTGGCTTGCGTGCAGAAGTGGTATGCGGCGGTGTTTGCGGTGCTTGCCCCACGTCAGATCAGCCGCGGCGGGAAGATCCTGATGGTACAGTTGGATAATGAAATGGGGATGATCCAGTGGGTGCGCAACATCCTGGACCTTAACTCCGATACGTTGACCCGCTTCCACACCTACCTGAAAGCGAATTTTGGCGAAGCACTGGCTGAGCGTTACCCAGCGGAGCGGCTGGGGGAGCTCCTGCAAGCCGCGCCTGGCCACCACGATGCCGGCGAAGCCGGCTGGGTAGTGGAAGAATACCGGCGTTTCTACCGCGGCTACCTGCGGGAGTACACCGAGTTCCTGTGGACCGAGGCCAGGCAGAATGGGCTGGAAACGCCACCGGTGATCAATATCCATGGCTTTGCCAACGGTGGGAAGACTTTCCCGATCGGCATCTCGCAATTAATCCAGGTGATGGAAATTGAAGGGATGCTGAGCGCCACGGATGTCTACCCAGGGGTGATCGGGGAGGGCAATTTCCACCAGTTGTTGATGGTGAACGAAATGACCAAGGCGGTGCACAACCCGCAGCAGCCGTTGTTCTCGATCGAATTCCAGGCCGGCGGCAACCTGGACTTCAGCAACGGGCAGTCCTCAATGCAAGACCTGCACAGCCGGCTGTGCATTTCATCGGGGATGCGGGCGATCAACCATTACCTGTTCTGCGGAGGTGAGAACGACCCGATTTTGAGCCCGACCTGGCGGCACGATTGGGGGCACCCGGTGCGGACGGATGGCAGCCTGCGAAAGCAATTTGGGCGCTACGCCCGGCTGTCGCAAGCGCTCGAAGCTTATGGCGAGGACCTGGTCACAGCACGACCCAAGACGGTGACGACAATTGGCTACCTGCTGGATTACTTCATGACCGAGGTAAACACCCCCGCCAGCCGGGCCTGGTCGGATGTCATCACCCAACAACGCGACACGGTGCTGTTCGATTGCATCGGGAGGGGCCTGGCGCTGACCCACCGGCCGTTTGAGGCGCTTGAGCTGGAGCGAGGCGAGCTGGACCCAGCGCGCACACCGCTGCTGTGGGTGATGATGGAGCGGCAATGCAACGCGGCGGTGCAGCGCAAGCTAGTCGAATACGTCCAAGCGGGTGGCAAGCTTATCCTGGCCGGGCGGATGTGCCTGGAGGAATTCAACCACCAGCCGTGTACGATCTTGAAGGAGGCGCTTGGGATCGAACAGATCGAAAGCGATCCAGACTTTTACCAGAAAGCGATCCAGGTCTTCCAGTACGCGCAGGTGCCCGTTTCATTTGTGGAAAGTTACCAGGGGGCGTTCAGCGAAGTCTTTGCCCGCGATGAAGCCGGACGAGTGGTCGGGTTCGTCCAGTCACTCGGCCAGGGCGAGGCGCTGTTGTTCGGGGCGGCGATGTACACCGAGACCCTGGGCGATATCGACATCGTCCACCAGATGGCCTTGCGGATGGGCTGCCCGCCCTTGTTTCAATTGAGCGATTGGGCGGATGTGCGCGTGAACGAAGGGCAGCAAGGCAGCTTCCTGTTTATCAACAACTACCAGGATGACCCGCTGGAAACTGTGCTCGAAAGCAACGGGCAGCGGCTATTTGGCGGGCAGACATTAAAGGTGGCAGCCCGCAGCGGGATGATCCTGCCGCTGGAATGGCAAGTCGCGCCGGGAGTACTGCTCCACTATGCCACGGCCGAGATCTGCTCAGTCGAACGCGATACGGCAAGCCTCACCTTGAGCACCGCCCAACCCGAATTTACCGCTGAGTTGAGCCTGGATGGGTATCGTTGCGACGGGGCAAGCGCGGCGGTGGATGCAAGCAGCCGGCGAATTAAACTACACGCAAACGATGGGCGGATCGTGCTGCGCCAGAGCGCCTGATCCAGACAGCTTATAGACGAAACTCGGCCGCTTCCCCGCTGGCGCTATCCGGCGCAATCCAGACTTGAAAGCGGCCGGCTTCGACGCCGCGGGTTCCATCGGCGCGGGTGAAGGCCAGCATTTCTTCGCTCAGGTCAAAGCTCACCCGGCGGCTTTCGCCCGGCTGGAGCTCGAGGCGCTTAAAGCCTTTCAACTCGCGCACCGGGCGGGTGAGCGAGCCGACCAGGTCGCGCACGTACAGTTGTGCCAGGCTGCTGCCAGCCCGCGGGCCAAGATTGGTGATTTGAGCGCTGACCGACAGGCGTCCACGCAGCACCGGCTGGCTGACCGCAGGGTGGGAATATTCGAACCGGGTGGTGCTCAGCCCGAAGCCAAACGGGAAGAGCGGCGTGTGAGGCACATCCAGGTAGCGAAAGCGGAAAAAACTGTCGGGCGAGACCGGGCGGCCAGAGTTTTTGTGGTTGTAATAGATCGGCACCTGGCCGGTGGCGCGCGGGAAGGTCATCGGCAGGCGGCCCGAGGGGGCTGCCTGGCCAAACAAGATCTCTCCCAGCGCTGCGCCACCCTCGATGCCCGGGTGCCAGGCAATCAGCAAGGCATCTACCTGGGGGAGTTGCTGGGTTAGCGCCAGTGGTCGGCCGGTGAA
Source organism: uncultured Anaerolineaceae bacterium (assembly GCA_964484335.1). GTDB lineage: Bacteria > Chloroflexota > Anaerolineae > Anaerolineales > UBA4823 > CAZAGA01. The sequence continues at coordinate 584 of CAZAGA010000003.1, read as the reverse complement.
GACCACCAGGACCAGGGGTTTACCAAGCTGTGACAGGCTGGCGATCAGCCGGGCGTGCTCTGGTTCCAGGGTCAGGTCGCTGAGGTTGGCGTTTTCACCCGAGCGGCGGGGATGCTCGCCAAGCAAGAGCACGCTGGCATCGCTCTGCTGGGCAGTATCGAGCGCCTGGTCGTGGTTCTCGGCAAACCACAGCTCGACCCCCGCCGGGGCCGCTGCGCGCAGCGCCTGGTCAACCGGGGTGACGTCCTCGGGTTGCCCATCCATCGACCAGGTGCCGAACAACTCGGAGCGAGCAGGGGTGTAATTCCCGGCGATGCAAATCCTGCGCAGGTCCTGGAGCGGCAGCAGGCCGGCCCGGTTTTTCAGCAAGACCATCGACTGGCGGGCAAAACGGCGCGCCAGGCTGCGCGCTTCCGGGGTCAGCACCTGGCGGGCATAGCGCTCGGGGTCAGTGAATGGATTTTCGAACAAGCCGGCGCGCTGCTTGATACACAGAATGCGCAAGACGGCCTGGTCAATCTCCTGGATGGAGACGCGACCGGAACCCAGGCAATTCGCCAGGTTTTCGAAATAGCTCTCACTGG
>CAZAGA010000002.1:0-35579 GCA_964484335.1 uncultured Anaerolineaceae bacterium | reverse complement strand
CCTCAATGACCTATATCAAAGGTCAGAACCTGGACTGGGGCTATGCTCAATGGGTCAAGCCGTTGATCAGCCTGATGATGGACGGGGTGAACGGGATCGCCGATTTTCAATGCAGACAAATCCTGGGCAACCACTACCACCGCCTGGCGCCGAAATTCCCGCCCGGAGTCTCCATCCCGCTTGATGATGTCAGACGAGTTCCCGACATGATCGATTTTGCAAATTCAGTAAATTTAAAGGATACGATCGACTGGATGAAAGCGAACTGGGTTTAAACCTCGTTCTGCCTCGCATTAAATAATCTTAGCCAGTCTGGAAGGCTTTTGAGTAACCGGTTCATCGCTTCTCCGGCAGCCTGGGTGAAGAATTCCAGGCTCCCATAAGCTTCGCCGCCCTGGCTACTGACCAGGTCGGTGACTGTGCGCAGAATGATGATCGGCGTGTGATTTCGCTTGGCTGTCCAGGCAATTGCACCCGATTCCCAGTCGCCGGCAATCGCGCCAAATTGCTCATGGAGGAAATCTATCTCCGAAGTAACTAAATCGCGATCACCCGAAACCAACAGGCTTCGCCGGATCGGGATTGGTGGCGGCTCAACCAGCCAGCTCAAGTCAATCAGGGTCGTGTAATGATCAAGGGCGCTTTGCGCATCACCCATTTGCTCGATCAAATCATAAACCAGGGTCTTTTCGACCAGGAGAGTCTCGCCGCGTTCAACCAGGCTGGCAAAACCTCCACAGGTGCCCAGGTTAACCAGCAGCCGAGGTTGCCAACGATCGATGACATATTGGGTGGATGCGGCAGCCGATATTTTCCCCCAACCACCCTGGAAAAAGACTAATTTGCCCGAGTTTTTTTGCGCACAGGGGAAAATCTGATTCTCCACCTGGTTGGCATAGAACCATTTCCCAAAAGGACAATCAGTTAATCGGGCGGTGGGATAAAAATCTCGCACCGCCCGCCATTCGATTTCTGCCGAAATCAATATGACTGTACTGATTGGCCCAGGCAATGATAACTCCAGGGCTCCCAATCTTCTAGGGTTGGTTGGTCTGCCAGGCCAGGTACCAGGCTTGCCATACGGCTTCGGCCGGTTTTCCGTGGACTGAGCTCGACGCATCCTGGATTTGGGCTGCCGGGTAATAATTCCCTGTTACCACCCCGGCAATCCAATCTCGTTGGTTGATTGCCTCAAGCAGCGCGTTAGTTGCCAGCGCCTGCCAATCCAGGCCGTGCTCGGAAGGGATCTGGGTAACCAGGGTCAAAGGCTTTCCAATTGCAGTCTGAATTTCCAGAATCCGCCCATCCAACACCTGGCCGAGTGAGAAGGTGAGATCTTCGATGGTTGGCAAAGCTTCGTCTGGGCTGGCAGCTGGGATCAGCCAATCCAGGTAAACCTGGTCTACCGCATCCAGGAAGGGTGGCAAGATTTGCCCTTCACGATAGGACATCCCCCAAGCCACTTGACCGGTGTAGCGCTGGCGTACCTCGCTGATTAACTTACGCCAGAGGTCTTCCGATTCCAATAAGACCCCCGAAGGACTCCCATCGAACAGGACCCCGTTGGGCAAGGCTGGGTTAAGCCATTTGCCGCCCAAGATTAAAGTATCTACGCCAGCCTGGGATGCCATGTCAGCATGGTGCAAAAGGAAGCTCTTGTAATGCTCAAACCAGACAAACCACCAACTATAGTCACGGGTTGCCGCTTGCCACCACAGGTCTGCGGGGGTCGGGCAGGGGGCGATTTCACAGGTTGGAGCCGGACCCGGAAATGCGATCGAAGGTCGCAACGCTACTTTCAAACCTTGCTCGTGGGCTGTCTCGATCGTACTTACCAACTCCGACCAGTTTGGATCTCGCCCGGCGGTTACTTCGTACACCGGCGGATTGGCGCGCATGGCCTGCCAGGTCGGTTGGATCACCAGCCAGTTGGCACCAAGCGTCCGAATTCTCTCAATGGCCTTGGGAAGCAATGGCTGCCAGGAGGGATGAAAAGCGGCCGAGAACTCAACGCCAGTAGCCAGAGCCGCGCTACGGGTTAACACAACCGGGGTTGCTACCAATGCCGGATCAACGGCCTGGTCTAATCCCACCCAACCCGTGATATTCTCCTTGAACTGCTGGGGGAGCTGGTCCAGGTTGATCGTCTTGCCCTGGCCATATAAGCCAGGCGTGGCAACATCGTCAGCCTGTCCGCACTGGTTGTTCCGGCAATAACGATAGCTCAGGTTGCCGGGCAAGTTCAGCGGGCTGTACAAGACGTAGGCCCAGCGATTTCCACCCAGGGACCACATTGGGATCGGCTCTGTCCAGCCAAATAATGGATTCAATTGGATAGACACAAAATCGCCGTCCGGGGTGTTCGCCGGCGCGGTGACATCGAAAGTCAAGGTCTCGCCAGGGTTAGTTTCCCAGGTTGCCACCACGTCCTGGATAGTTGTGTCCTCTTCCGGTACGATCAGTTGGCGTAAGAGAAAAGCGCCATCAGCGCCGTGCTCTGCATTCCAGTAACCGTCTCCGATGGTGTACTTATATTGGATATAAGCGCCAGCTGGTAGTTGGAGTGTGAGCTGGTAACGACCATCGGCCAACGGGGTTAGGACTGGCATCCGGGAAGCCAAGACGCTGACGCCGCCGGTCAGCGTGCCAAAAGTATTTCCAAGTTGGGACAGGTTGCCGGCCATCCGAATGGGAACGATCACCGGTGGCGTGTTGGCGGGAACACTGACTTCAAAAGTCAGCTTGACCAGGGAGGCAGGTAACAGGCTGATTGGCGCGGGGGTGGTAGAGTCGGCTGCAACTTCGGCGCCTTGTTGGAAAATGTGGTAAGAGCCATCCAGTGCATATCCGACCAGGTTATGGATCCCAGGTGGAAGACCTTCAATCAAGAACGAGCCATCCGAAGTAGTAAAGGCCTGTGCCCCGCCGGCGCTGACCAGCAGGTTCGGGATGCCTTGTCCTGTAGCTGCGTCCGTAGCCCGACCGGCGATGCGACCGCTGGCGGCCAGGTATTCTGTGTCTGTCCAGCGACCGACTACATCCTCCGTGCTGACAGGCCCAAAAATGGCCAGCATTCGGTAGCGCACCGGGCTGCCATCCGAAATATGTTCGGCGACCCGGAGTTGGTCACCCTGGCGTTCGTAGCGATACTTCACCAATGAGCCAACTGGAAGCTGGAGCCGGGTTGAAAAGATGCCCGAATCCGTATCAAGCGTTAACGGGTAGCTGCGCGCGTTCAAATACAGGCCGGTAACTTCATCCAGTAAGGTTAAGTAAATTGAATCTGTGGTAGGTGTGTTTTCGGGAATCTGAACTCTGAAATCGACTTCAGTGACTGGCAGTACCGGCGCAGAGCTGGAAGGTTGTACGGCGCCCAGTGCTTGCTGCTCCTTTGCCGCTTCTGAATAGGTCTCAGGGGGTTTGGAAGTCTCAGAGAGCCTCTGGAACACGGTTGAATCGCAGGCGCTCGCGAAAAACAAGGTCCATACCAGGAAGAAGATCAGGATGCGGCGTGATTTCATGCGTTTACCCCTTGCTCAACGAGTTTGAGCAGGATCTCAAAATTTGGAATCTGGGAAACCGGAATCCGTTTCGTCTTAGAATGGCCCGATTTAACCACCAGGTATCCAGAATGGACTGCCAGGTCGACTATTTCTGAGAACGGCAGGCTTCTCATCCCTTTGGGCTTGGGTGGTTCTGCCAGGAACACACTGGCAGGAACCCCTTTGGCCACTTGCAGGGAGCCATTTTGTACTGCCAGGGGGCCAAATTGAAGCTGGCGACCGGCTTTGAATTCTTGCAACAAAGTTGGGTAGATTTTGGGATAAAACTGGTTTTTTATCGCTCTGACCAGCTCTGGCAGATTCTCTAACCGGCTATCCAGTTCGACCACCCGGCCATCTTTCAAATAGATTACTGATTGGTAATCATTTTGGATCGCTTTTCCCAGAAATCTATGCTCTGTCTCTGCTGCGGCAATGCCAGTAATTTGATCAAAACTGGCTTGGTGAACTCGAAATCCTTTGATCCGCCAGCGTAGGCCATTTTCATAGATGGAGAAAAATCTTCGCCCGGTACTAATCCGGTAGATAAAACTGGCTAACAGGATCAAAAGAAAAAAGTAGGCCATCAGGAACCATACCTCGACTCGGTAGTAGCTGGCCAGCAGCCCGTAGCGGGGGCGTAAAAGTGCGATTTGCCAGAAACCCAGGCCCAGCCCGGCACAAATCAACACCAAGCAGGATAGCAGCCACCACAAATCCCGCCGGCTGAAGGAGCGCCCCCGGTGGGTGAGAATCATTTGACCTGTTTCGTCGAGTAGTCTAGGCATGCCATTCCTTTTCAAACCGATAACACACGACTGTGCACCTCGTTGCAAATTTGTTGCCAATACCCGAATAAAAAGGTCAGACTTCGGATTTGCCTGATTATTAATCTGGATTATACTATTTATGTTCCATATCTCCCGCTATTGACATTCCAGGATGCAGGATGACCTATTTCTCTCCGCTTGACGAAATAGCTAGCGCTCGAAACAGGTTTTCAACGGTCAAGTTTCTGGATTTCCGAACCCTTGAACTTGAGCCGGCTCACTATGCCCTAGGCCAGGCGGTGAAGCTGCCGGTGGAAAAAATCCTACTCCAAAAATTAGAGAGCTGGGGCCCAGAAGGTTTTCTCGAGCGGATCTGCATTGCCCAAGCAATTGTGGACGCGTTGGTGGAGAAAACCGCTGCCGCCTACCTGGATCCACTGATCTGCCAGGCGCTACTGGCATACCAGTCCTGTCTTGAACAGTGGGTCGCCGGGACAGATCTCAAGGCTGTCCTGGCGCAATCCGCGATTGCCAACTCAACCAGTCTGCCAATTGGAAAGCTCTCGTTGCTTGTTGGAATGGCATTGCAGAATGACGCCCTGGGCTGCCAGACGGGGATGTATCGCCAGGAGGATGGCTCAGTCGTCCTCTGGCATACTGAGGAAGACTCCGACCTGGATGGCTCGCGCTTCGATGAGCTGCGAATGATGCGCTTTCGTTCGCCTTGGTCGCCCCTTGGTGCTGAGCTTGTTTCTTTTATCTATCCAGATTTACTCCCCGGTTCTGCTTTTAGCTGGCGAACGGATGGCTACATTCAGGCGGTTGATTTCCTTTACATGCGCGAAGCGAACCTCGAAAAAGCGCTCCTGGCCAACATTGCCTGCTGGGTAACCCTGGTACTCGGACAGCGGGCTAGCCTGGAAGACGTGGTTGGTCAGCTAGGGCCATTTTTGGACGGATATGCCATTTCTGCCGTTTCGCGGGATGATAAAATGGTGCAAGCCCGAAAGATCGAGTTCCTGGCCACTGAATACCTCTGCTTGGAACTTGGCCAACAGCCAGGCGATTTTGCTTTCCAGGTTAACCTGGTCAGCGATCCGGTATCCAGCCTGGCCGAAAATTACGAAGAAAAAACTCTTGTTTCACGCGGATTGTTGGAAGCCAGGCTCGCTCGCACCAATCGCTTGCTTAGCTCGAAGGCCATTGATCTGAACCATCTGGAAGGTTTTTATAGGTTAGTTTCCAGCCGTGCCGGCAGTGATTACGCTTATTCTAATCATCATGTCAAAGCCCACCTGGTTGGACGGGTTTCGGGCTCTCGAATGAATATCCGGGTTGGGCCGGGCCCTGCAGCGCGTGAAGATCGTCCGGCGCTTGAATTTGACTATTAACAACTAACCTCAATTTTGGAGTAGCTGCTTATGTTCCAGGAAAACATCCGCTCGAAAGGCGTCTTAATCGGTAGGGATCGAGAATTAAGTCAGCTCCGGAGTCTATACCAGGAAGTCATCCGGCATAAGAAGCCGCGCATTGCCCTGGTTAACGGAGATTTTGGCACCGGCAAAACCTACCTGGTGGAAAGGTTTCTGGTGGATATTCTGGATAAGGAAACCAATCCGGAAATTAAGGAACGGGAAAAGCCGATTATCGGCCGGGCGGTTTGTTCGCTTGAAGAAGAACTGAATGGGTTATATCCTTTCGCTCAGGTTACTAAATCGCTTGGCGAGCAAAGCCTAAAGCTTCGGATCATCTCTTCTAATTGGCTGGGCTTCATAAAACAAGTTGCGCCTGCCTGGTTGGATATCGTCACCTTGGGGATCGCCGATGCAACCGTAAAAACGATTGAAGCGGGTGGCCAGATGCTCGGGCCCAACATTTTTTCCCAGACAAGCGTCTTTGAGCAATTCTCTAACCTTCTGCGAAAAATCGCAGCGAAAAGGGTGGTAGTCATCTTTATCGATGACCTCCACTGGGCGGATATTTCTTCCGCCCGATTGATCTATCACCTTCTCCGAAATCTTGAAGATGCGCCGATCCTGATCCTGACGACCTACCGGACAGTCTCGGCGGAGGTCACCAACGCCAAAGCTGAGGTTTTCCAGGAAATAGTCTCCGGTATTGAACGTTACCAGTTTGGCCAGCAGATCACCCTCGAGCAAGGCATTCAAGTCAGGGAATATGTCCAGGAGCGTTTTCCTGGGCTTCAATTATCGGACGCTTTGATTGAGAAAATTCAGGGCTTTACTGGCGGGCAGCCGCTCTTTATCAGTGAGCTCTTCAATCTCTGGGAGAATGATGGCAAAATTCTGCCGAAAATATCGGCCAGCGGTCTATTGGCCTGGGATCTTTCTGGGAAAGATGACCAGCTTGAGCTCCAATTCCTTCACTCGATCTCGGAAGTTGTCGAAGCCCGCCTGCACATCCTTCCCGAGGAGCTCCAGAAAATGTTGCTCTATGCATCCGTGGATGGTCAGGAATTTTCCGCTCAGACCCTGGCCAGTATTAGTGGCAAAGATATCGAACAAATTTACCTCATCCTGAACCAGCTCGAAAAGAGCTATCGGTTTATTGATGAATTAGGGCCTGTTGAGCTTTCCACCGGGTACTGGATGGATTATTATAAATTTCATCACCCCTTCTTCCAGGAATTTATTTACAATCAGCAATTGAGTAAGGGCTATCGCCGTTTACTGCACGCTCGCCTGGCCGAATTCTTCAAAGATATTTACCAGGCGATTCCAGCCAAAGCTGGCTTGATTGCCAAGCACTCGCGCGAAGCCTGCCGCTACCAGGATGCGATGGATAACGCGTTAAAAGCTGCCCGCCATGAGCTCAGCCAGGCCAATTGGGCAGAGGCAGGGCGTTGGTGTATTGCAGGATTGGAAGTATTGGCCCAAGAACAGGTCGCTACTCGCCTGGGGCAGCGTGGCCTCAAAGAACGCGAGATCGTTTTCCACGAGATCCTGGGTGATGCCTATTTTGAGCAGGGCGAATATAAAAAAGCCTTTGATCCTTATTATGTTGTCCTCGATTTGGCGGAGGAGCTAAATCTGGATCCGCTTTTTCTATCAAAGATTAATATCAAACTAGGCGACACTGCGGATGAAGAAGGCTTGGAAATTGACCAGATTTCGAAATACTATCACCAGGCTTTGGATGTCCTATCCGGTGCGCCGAATAGTTTCGAGAAATCCTATCGAGAAATTCATGCCGAGCAGTTGTTGGCCTATATTTGTGAGCGGCAGGGTGATTGTGAGACCGTCATCCCGAACCTTTCATACCTCCTCACTCGGGCCCAAATCCTTGGTCAGGTGGCAGAAACCGAACAGCAGCACGAAGACTTAACCAAGCTGATTCTCGATATCTACAACAATATGGGAATTTCTTACGGCAACCGGGGTTTCTTCAACCACTCCTTGCCTATGTTCGCAAAAGCAATCGACTTGGCGGAAGCAAAGCATAACCCTCGCTGTACTACTTTTTATTTGAACATGGTGGACGATTTAATCCGGATTGGCGATTTCGATCGCGGTTTACAGACCACCCATAAAGCGATCGAACTGGCTCGCCGGAATGGCAACCTGGATGACCAGGCCTTCGCAGAACAGAGTCTTGGCACGATCTGCTTGATGAAAAAAGAGTATCAGAAAGCAGTCAAGCACCTTCAGGTCTCGATTGAGCTGGCGGAAAGGATCAAAGCAGAATGGAACATTGGCTACCAGTATGCTGACCTGGCGCTGGCCTTCTCTGGACTTGAGTTGCACGCTCAGGCAATCGATGCTGTTGAAAAAGCCTGTCAGTATGCTGTGAACAGGAATTACCAGTATGAGTTAGCCTATACTGTCTTAGCCAGAGCGGTTGTTCTTAACCAGGCTGGGGATTGGCAAGCCGCTCAGGTCCAATTTAAGCGAGCTATTGATTTACTGGCTGATAAGCATTATCTTTATCTGTATGCCAGGTGCAGGAGGGAATACGGTTCAGCTCTGGCGGAGCACGGCGAGCTCCAACAGGGCCGGGAGCATCTGAATGCAGCTCTGGAAATCTTTAGCGAATTAGAAATCGAATATCATTTTCGCCAGACCGAAGATTCGCTTCAGCGATTTGGTCAAAACCCAGTCTAAAGGAGAAGACATGTTTCGCCCAACCTTAAGAGTATTTGATGAAAGCACGGTAAAGCAGATTATCCAGGAAGGGATCGAACTATTGGTGAACCCGGGTGTGCGCGTTCATAACCAGGAGGCGCTTGATCTGCTGGCTCAGGCCGGTGCACAGGTCGATTTCGATCGCCAGGTCGCTTGCATTCCGGAAGACCTGGTCCGCCAGGCGCTGATGACCGCCCCGGCCGCTTTTGATCTTTATGACCTCGACAACCAACCAGTTGTGCACTATGGCGGCGATGCGATCGCATTCGACCCGGGATCGGCCGGGATCTCGATCCTGGATGTCAATACTGGCCTGCAACGGCCTCCTCTGACGGAGGACTATATTCGTTGGGTGAAGCTGGTTGAAATCCTGCCCCAAATTGATGCCCAGAGTACTTCAATGGTATGTAGCGATGTAGCCGAGGAGATCGGCGACCTGTACCGGCTATTTCTGGCCCTGAATTTCATGCGCAAGCCGATTGTGACCGGCGCATTCCGCAAGGATACCTGGTGGACCATGCGTGAGTTGCTCATGGCGGTGCGCGGCAGCTCTGAAGCCTTAGCCGCCCAGCCGTTGGCGGTTTTCGATGTCTGCCCCTCGCCGCCGCTGTTATGGAGCGACCTGACCTGTCAGAATTTAATCGACTGTGCCCGAACCGGCATCCCAGCTGAGCTGGTTTCGATGCCGCTCTCTGGCGCAACCTCCCCGGTGACGCTCTCCGCGGCGGTAGTCCAGCATACCGCCGAATGCCTGAGCGGGGTCGTCATCCACCAGCTTGCCCAGGCTGGCGCCCCGATCGTTTGGGGGGGATCCCCGGCGGCCTTTGATATGCGGGAAGGGACGACGCCTATGGGCGCGGCCGAGACCTGGTTGATCGACGCTGGATATGTCCAGGTTGGCAAGGCACTCGACTTACCAACCCATGTCTATATGGGAATGAGCGACGCGAAACTGGTGGATAGCCAGTGCGGCTTGGAGTCGATGGGCGGTGCAATGACCGCTGCCTTAATTGGAGCGAATATGATCTCCGGCGCCGGGATGCTGGATTTTGAAACCTGCCTCAGCTACGAAAAATTGGTGATTGACGCCGAGATTATTGGGTTGAGCAAGCGTATGGCTACAGGGATCGAGATTCGCGAGCATCCGATTGCCCTGGATGTGATGCAATCGATGGGCCACCGCAGCGATTACCTGGCCCTGCCGCACACCCGCAAATGGTTCCGCAAGGAGCTTTACCTGCCATCAGAGGTGATCGACCGCGGCTCCTATGACGCCTGGCAGCAAAAAGGGTCGAAATCGGTCACGGATCGCGCCGCTGAACGGGTGGAAAAGCTCCTGGCAGGCTACCAGCCGAATTCACTCTCTCCCGAGTTGCGTTCGGAATTGAAAAAGATTACCCTCTCGGCAGCCAGGCGGTTTGGGATGGACCAACTGCCGGAATTTGTCGCTTGATTGGATTCCCTAAACTATTTCAAAGAAGGAGAACTGTGCAATGAGTGGCGATGCTAAAGAACTACTGGAGCAAATTTCTCAAAGCCTGGTGGATGGTGACCCGGACGCGACCGAAGCCCTGGCCAAACAGGCCTTAGAAGCAGGCCTGGAACCGCTGGTGATTATTCGCGAAGGACTGATGCCTGGCATGAACATCGTCGGCGATTTCTTCGCCAAGGGCGACTACTTCCTGCCAGATCTGATTATTGCTGCGGATGGCATGAAGCGGGCCATGGAGCTGCTTGAGCCCGAGTTGAGAGCCCGCCAGCAGGCCATCGAAACCCCGGGCGTGGTTGTCATCGGGACCGTGAAAGGCGATATCCATGAAATTGGAAAATCGCTGGTCGCGACCATGCTCTCGGCCAATGGCTTCAAGGTTCATGACCTGGGTGTCGATGTGCCCATTGCAACCTTCATCGACAAAATCAAAGAAACCAACGCCAATCTGCTTGGTTTATCAGCTTTGCTGACCACTACCATGACCATGCAGCGCGAGGTGATCAAACAATTGGTCAACGCCGGGTTGCGCGATCAAGTTAAGGTGATGGTTGGCGGTGCGCCAGTAACTCGCAGTTGGGCGGAAGAAATCGGCGCCGATGGTTATGCCGAAGACGCAATGGGCGCAGTGACTCTGGCCAAGCGCTTGGCTGGTGTTAAGAATTGATGTCAGGACATTTCTGTCCAAAGGGTAAATCGCAATGACTCAAAAGATCAGAGGGATCAGAAACCCTAAACTAAGCCTGAACATTCTTACCCCGGCTGAAGTCGAGCAGATCCACACCGCAACCTTGGAAGTGATTGAGAGTGTTGGTGTGCGTTTTCCGTCCAATAAAGCGCTGGACATCCTGGAAGCTCATGGGGCAGTTGTAGATCGCCAGGCCCAGGTCGCCCGGATACCAGGCCAGGTCGTCGAAGAATACCTGGCAAAAGCTCCCCCGGTGTATGACCTGGCCGCCCTCGATGCGGAACTAGACCTGCCGATGGATGGCAATCACAGCTTTTTGGGAACCGATGGCTGCGGTGTGGAAATCCTGGATGCTTTCACAGCCGAGCGCAGGCGGACGACCAAGCAAGATTTAACGGATGTCTCGCGCGTGGCCGATTTCCTGGAAGCGATTGCTTTCCATTGGGTGCCAATTTCCGCTCAAGATTGTCCACCCCAGAGCCGGAGTTTACACGAGCTCCAGGCGGTCTGGCGGGTCAGCAAGAAACACCTCCAGACTGAGTCGATCGTGACGGAACGCGAGATGCATGCTGCGGTGGAAATGGCAGCTGGCCTGGTTGGCGGTCGAGAAGCTTTACGCAAGCGGCCGATCCTGTCAATCATGCAGTGCACCTACAGCCCCTTAGGCCATGATGGCGGTAGCCTGGAGGCCGGCTTGGTAGCCGCAGAAGCTGGCCTACCTGTCGGTTATATGACCATGGCCTCGGCTGGTTCGAATGCGCCGATTACCCTGGCTGGAACACTGGTCGTTGGCAATGCTGAAGTGATCTCCGCCCTGGCGTTGATGCAGATGCATGCCCCCGGTTGCCCCGTCTATTACGCGGCTGCCCAGACGATGACGGATTTACGCACTGGGGCGTATACCGGGGGTGGTCCTGAAGATTACCTGTTTGGGGCGGCCTCCAATCTCCTGGCTGATTTCTATCACGTCCCGCTTTCGATGGGCGCCTATGCCACCGGCGCTAAAGAACCCGATTGGCAAGCCGGGGTGGATAGCAGCTTCTCCTCTTACATGGCAGTCCTGACCATGTCCGATATGCTCTTAGGCGCCGGCTTATTGCATGGCTCTCGCATCCTATCCTATGAGCAGCTCCTGATGGATTGTGAGATCTGGAGCATGCTGGAGTCGATGTTCAAGGGAATCGAGGTTACTCCGCAGGACTTGGCTCTAGACGTAATTAAGGCGGTTGGGCAAACCGGCAGCTACCTGTCTCAGCGCCATACTCGCCAATACATGCGCCAGCGCTGGACCCCCACCTTGATTGATCGTCGCCCGTACAATGTCTGGGAAGAGAAATGTGACGGTGCACGCGATTGGGCGCGCGCCAAGGCGCAGCAGATCTTGAAGGAATACCATCCCCAAGGTATTGATGGCAATCAGGATCAGGAGCTGGGCCGGATTATTCAAATGGTAGAAACCGTCGGAACCGACTGAGTTGGAGTCAACCGCCCGTTCCCAGTTCCTGGCTGGTATCCAGGCTGAACTGCCGATCCTGGTTGGTGTGATTCCGTTCGGCATGATCTATGGCGTGCTGGCATTAGGCGCGGGGATCCCGCCTGGGGCTTCCCAGGCGGGATCAGCCATCATTTTTGCTGGTTCTTCGCAAATCCTCACCACCCAGTTGGTTCACCAGGCTGCGCCATCGTTGGTCATTTTACTGACTGTAGCAGTAGTGAATCTGCGCCATGCCTTGTACAGCGCTTCGGTCGCTCCCTATACTCGCCACTTAAGCTGGTTATGGAAAGCAATCCTGGCTTATCTGTTGACCGATGAAGCCTACGCAGTCACCATTCTCCATTATCAACGCAATGAGCCGTCTGGGGTGGATCAGCAGCATTGGTTTTTTCTGGGCGCCGGGCTGGCGCTTTGGAGTTCCTGGCAACTAAGCACGGCGGCTGGTATCCTGCTTGGTGCGGTGGTGCCCGCCAGTTGGTCGCTGGATTTTACATTGGCCTTGACCTTCATCGCCCTGGTCACACCCGGCTTGAAAGATCCTGCGGTAATTGGGGCTGCGCTAAGCGCTGGGATGATGTCTATCCTGGCCTACCGTTGGCCCTATAAGCTTGGCCTGGTCAGTGCCGCGCTGGTTGGCATTCTGGTGGGTATAGGTCTGGAAACCCTCCAAAGTAGCCGGCGATCTCTCGCTGAACGGGATTCTCGATGACGATCGGCCTGTTTGATCCTGCCCTGGCTTCGCCGGTTCAACTCTGGTTGACTTTCCTGGTCGCCGGCTTGATCACCTATGGCATTCGCTTGTCCTTCATCCTGGTCTTTGCGCATTGGGAGATCCCGTCCTGGTTGGGGCGCGCCCTTCGGTTTGTTCCCCCTGCAGTATTGACTGCGATTATCTTTCCCGAGTTGCTGATCAACCAGGGGGTTTTGGATCTAACTTTTGCAAACCTTCGTCTGCTGGCTGGCTTGGCTGCAATCCTGGTCGCCTGGCGGACGCGGAATACCCTCCTGACCATCCTGGCAGGCATGTTTATCCTTTGGTTCTTGCAAGCGCTCGGATAATCGATTATTATAAAAACAAATGTTCGCAGAATTAGCCTTTCATCATTTGAAGCCAGTGCAATCTAGCCTGGTCCGCCAACCATTGCAGTCGAAGATCTTCCTTGAAGGGCCAGCTGGGGCTGGGAAGACGACTGCTGGAGTTCACCGCCTGCTGCACTTAATGGCGCAGGGCGTCCCTGCTAGCTCGATTTTGCTCCTGACTCCCCAACGGACCCTGGCCGCGCCTTATCTTCAGGCTTTGGAAGACCCTGGGGTAGTGGGGGGTGGTGTCGTATCTAGCCTTACCCTGGGCGGCTTGGCGCAGCGGATGATCGATTTGTTCTGGCCAATTGTCTCCGCTGGCGCCGGATTCAGGCAACCGGACCTCCCGCCAATCTTTCTTAATCTTGAAACTGCCCAGTATTATATGGCTCACCTGGTCGAGCCTTTGCTTAAGGAAGGATTTTTCGACTCCGTCAAAATTGATCGCAACCGCTTATTTAGCCAGGTCCTGGACAACCTGAACAAGGCTGCCCTGGTTGGTTTCCCGGTCGACGAGATTGGCCCGCGCTTAAAAGAGGCCTGGATGGGTGAACCTGGACAACTCAGCGTGTATGATGATGTCCAGGAATGCGCCAATCTTTTTCGCCGCTTTTGCCTGGATCATAACCTGCTTGATTATTCCTTGCAGGTTGAGCTTTTTCGATCCCAACTATGGCCGGTTGAGCTCTGCCGTTCCTACCTGGCACAATCCTACCGGCATCTGATTTTCGATAACCTCGAGGAAGACACCCCCTTCACCCTGGACATCTTATCGGAATGGCTACCAAAATTTGAGTCTGCCTTATTAATTTACGATTGGCGGGGTGGTTTTCGTCGCTTTCTAGGCGCTGATCCGCAAACCACAATGGAAATTGCTCGACAATGCCAGGAACGGTTGGTTTTCGATTCCGGCTTGGTGATGAGCGAGCCAGTCCAGGCCTTAGCAGCAGGTCTGGAGGCGGTACTCCAGAAAAAAGATCCCCGAGTGGAGCCAGGCGGAAAAAGCCCCCGGTTGTTGGTTAAGCCTAAACTCCGACAGGCTTTAGCCTACCAGCAACATGTCTATTACCCCGAAATGTTAGACTGGGTAACAGACCAGGTTGCCGGTTTGGTGCATCAAGAGGGTTACCGGCCATCGGAAATCGTAGTTTTGGCGCCTTATCTTTCCGATTCATTGCGATTTTCGTTGCTAAAACGCCTGGAGGCTAGGGGGGTGCCGGTCCGTTCACACCGCCCCTCGCGCGCCTTACGCGAAGAACCGGCCACGCGTTGCTTGCTGACCCTTTCGGGTTTGGCCTATCCGGAGTGGCAAATCTCCATCAATAAGACTGACGTGGCTTATGCGCTGATGCAGGCGATCGAAAGTTTAGACCTGGTGCGGGCGCAGCTTCTGGCAGAGATTGTTTTTCGCTCTCGCAATGGGTTGCCTGTCCTGACATCTTTTGACCAGATTAAAAGCGAAATCCAAAATCGGATCACTTACCGGGTGGGTGAACGATATGAAGCACTGCGCCAGTGGTTGGCCACCCGGCGCGAGCCGCCGGGGGAGTTTGATCATTTCCTCAGCCGCATGTTCGGCGAGATCCTGTCTCAGCCTGGATACGGCTTTCACAACGATCTTGTGGCAGCTGAAGTAACTGCCAACCTGATCGAGTCGGTCCAGAAATTTCGTTGGGTAGCCGGGGATACCCTGGCCGAGGAAGGCATCCCGCTTGGCCGGGAGTACCTGCAGATGGTTGCCCAGGGTGTCATTGCAGCCCAGTATGTACGCAGTTGGACCGAGCAACCGGATGATGCCGTTCTGATTGCCCCGGCATTCACCTTTCTGATGACCAACCACCCGGTCAGTGTCCAATTCTGGTTGGATGCGGGCAGCTCAGGCTGGTCAGAACGATTGAACCAACCCTTGACCCATCCTTATGTCTTAAGCCGGCGCTGGTCACGCGGCCGTCCCTGGACTGAGTACGATGAGCTCGAGGTTGGCCAGGAAGTATTGAGCACTCTGGCGCTTGGCTTGCTGCATCGCTGCCGGGAACGCATCTACCTGGGCTTGAGCAAGGTCGGCGAACAGGGTTATGAATCGAGTGGGCCGCTCCTGCAGGCCCTGCAACGCTTATTATTAGCGGCAGGTTCAGGATGAAGTCAAAAAGGCCTGAAGTTCAGCTACGACCGTCCCAAAAACGGATCTTGCGCTACCAAGGCGGAAGGATGGGGATTGCCGCCGTGCCAGGAAGCGGGAAAACCTGGACGCTTTCCCTTCTGGCAGCCGAAATCTTGCGAAGCGGGGTCTTGCGAGAAGATCAGGAAGTTTTGGTGGTCACGCTGGTCAATTCGGCGGTTGATAATTTCTACCAGCGGGTCGGTCAATTCGTTGAGTCGTATGAATTGTTGCCTAACCTGGGTTATCGCGTTCGAACTCTGCACGGCTTGTCGCATGACATCGTTCGTGAGCGCCCTTCGTTGGTTGGGCTGGCCGAGAATTTCTCCATTGCTGACGAGCGAGAAACCAATGCCATCTTGGATGAGGTGGTTCGGAGCTGGTTGAAAAGCCATCCTGCGGGCCTGGATTCCTACCTCAAAGAAAGCCTGGATGAAAACAGTCTGCCTTCCCTTTATCGGGAAAAGATCCCCGAAGTGGTGCGCGAGTGTGCCGTAGGTTTCATCCGTTATTCGAAAGATCTTGGCCAGACCCCTGAGCAGCTTCGCCAACGCCTGGACCGGCTGCCTGTCGCGTTGCCCCTGGCAGAGATGGGCCTGGAGATGTACATCGAGTATCAGCGCGCTTTGAATTATCGTGGAGCGGTAGATTTCGATGACCTGATGCGCCTGGCTCTCCTGGCTTTGGAAACCAACCCGGATCTGCTCGCCCGTTTGCAGGATCGCTGGCCTTACATCCTTGAAGATGAGGCCCAGGATAGCAGCCGGTTGCAGGAAGAGATCTTGCGCCGCCTGGCTGGCTCACAAGGGAATTGGGTCCGGGTTGGCGATCCCAACCAGGCGATTTACGAGACCTTTACCACTGCAAACCCGCAGTTCCTGATTGATTTCATCCACAGCCCGGGGGTTAATTCGCAGTCCCTGCCCGAGTCAGGTCGCTCAACCCTGAGCATTATCAACCTGGCTAATGAACTGGTGCGTTGGACCCAAGAAGACCACCTGGTGACAGAAGTACGCGATGCCCTCCGTTCGCCGCCCCTGATCAAGCCGACTTTGCCGGGCGATCCCCAGGCCAATCCACCCGACCAGCCGGATCAGGTCTTTCTGTACTCCAGGCGACTGACGCCCGAGAAAGAGATCC
The DNA here is from genome assembly GCA_964484335.1 of uncultured Anaerolineaceae bacterium. Classification (GTDB taxonomy): domain Bacteria; phylum Chloroflexota; class Anaerolineae; order Anaerolineales; family UBA4823; genus CAZAGA01. The sequence continues at coordinate 19,075 of CAZAGA010000002.1, read as the reverse complement.
AACTCATCGCTGACTCCTTGGCGCGCTACTTGCCTGAGCACACCCAAACCACAGTCGCTGTCCTGTCGCCGACCAATCATCGCGGCAGCGCCCTGGCAGACGAGCTGCGCGCTCGCAGGATCGACTTTGAGGACAGCCTACTGCGTAGTTCGAGCGCTACACGCCTCTCTGTTGGGCAGTTAACCGCAATTTTAAGCGCCCTGGCAGATCCGGGGTCGGCAAACAAGCTAGCCCAGGCCTACCGGGTCTGGCATAAAGCTGAACAGGTGAATGATGAGGCGCGCAAAGAATACGAAGCGCGGGCGGAGTTAATTCATAAACTCAAACGGGTGGAAGATTACCTGTACCCTGGGTTGGAATTGGATTGGTTGGCGGAACAGGCTGCTGCCGGTCTCGCTCCAGTGGTTTTGGACGATCTGGAGTCTTTCCGCCAGGCGGTCCGCCGCTGGCAAGCCGCTGTGATCCTGCCAATTGACCAACTGGTCTTAATCCTCGCCCAGGAGCTATTGACCGATCCGACCGAATTAGCAATCACCTATAAACTGGCTGGCTTGCTGCAGCAAACTTGCCAGATCGATCCTTCCCTGCGCTTACCCGACCTGGCGAAAGAATTGGGCGAGATGGTGCGCAACGAACGCCGGATGCTGAACTTCAGTCAGTATGACCGGGCGTTCGATCCAGATCACTATCGTGGGAAGGTGGTCCTGGGCACACTTCATAAAGCCAAAGGACTCGAATGGGATCGGGTGTACTTGATGTCGGTCAATAATTATGATTTTCCGGCTGGTCTGCCGGGTGATCGATATCTGCCTGAAAAATGGTTTTTGCGAAACCAGTTAAACTTGGCGGAAGAAACATTAGCCCAGTTGAAGGCTGCTTTGAGCCAGGATGCCTATGAGTGGTATGAGGAAGGTGCTGCTACTCTTGACGCGCGCTTGAATTATGTACGCGAACGCCTGCGCTTATTGTATGTCGGTCTTACCCGCGCAAAGAAAGAATTGGTCTTGACCTGGAATAGTGGCAAGCAAGGCAATATGCAGCCCGCCCAGGCATTTATCGCTTTGGAAAATTACTGGCAAAAGTTGCTAAAGGAAAGGGAAACGTGAACGAACCGGCTGGCCTGACCAAGAAACCGGTCCTGATACATTCTGCGGCGAGTTTACAGGATTATGTCGATTGCCCGCGCCGCTATTACCTGCGCCATGTCCAGAAACTAGCCTGGCCAGCAATCCAGAGCGAACCCGTTTTAGAAAATGAGCTTTGGATGCAGCAAGGCGCTCGCTTTCATCAGATGGTTCACCGCTCGCTGCTGGGAATTCCGGATGATCTTTTGTCCAGCCATGTCCATGAGCCTGATCTCCAACGCTGGTGGAATCAATTTCAGAGCGCACGCCAATCGGGAACGCTGGAGATTCTGCGAGAAGCGCCAAGCCGGCTATTTCCCGAGATAACCCTCTCTCAGCCTCTGGCTGGCGCCCGCTTATTAGCAAAGTGCGACCTGATCCTGGCGCGTTCCGTTGGAGAAGTTCTGATTTACGATTGGAAAACTGCCCGCAAACGTCTGTCGCGACCCTGGTTGGCTGCCCGGCTGCAGACTCGCGTCTATCCCTACCTGGTGGCGCGATCCGGCTCTGGTTGGAATGACTCGCTCTCGATCACCCCAGATCAATTAAAAATGATTTACTGGTTCGCGGATTACCCGGCCCAGCCCGAAGTATTCCCATACAGCACTGAACAATTCCAGGCGGATGAACGCTATCTGTCTGGGCTGATCGAAGAGATCGCCAAACTGGAGCAAGCTGACTTCAAGCCAACTGAGCAGACCGAGCGCTGCCGATTCTGTGTTTATCGCTCCTACTGTGACCGAGGCACGGCTGCCGGCGATTTAGGGTCCGTCGAAAACTGGGAAGAGAACGAGACACCTGGAGAGATCGGTTTCGATTTTGATCAGGTTGGGGAAATCGTGTTTTAGAGATGACCACCTGGATCGAACCTGAACCAGTCAGTATTCCTGAGGCGATCGAGCAATTGGTAGGCGGACGTCGGATGCTGGCCGAAATGTTGATCCGGCGTGGCTTCAAGGACAGCACCAGCGCCAGCGCTTTCCTGGATCCCGATCAGTATCAACCCGCTTCACCCTATGAATTTCCTGGCATGGACCGGGCAGTTGACCGGTTGGTGAAAGCGATTCAATCTGCTGAAACGATCTGTGTGTGGGGAGATTTTGATGTCGATGGCCAGACGGCGACTTCGTTGCTGGTCTCAGCCCTGCAGGATCTCGGTGCGCGGGTGGTTTATCATATTCCAGTCCGGGAACTTGAATCGCATGGCATCAAGATTCCCTTCCTGGCTCAAGTTTTGGAAGGGAAGACCGGTGCAGCGCTGGGCGGACAGCCCGGATGGGGGTCGGTGAGCCTGCTGTTAACCTGTGATTGCGGCGTCTCCGCCCACCAGGCTATCGAATATGCCCGGGAGCGTGGGGTGGAAACGATCGTCACCGACCACCATGAACTTCCCGATGAACTCCCAACGCCTTTCGTGATCCTGAATCCTCGCTTGCTGCCAGATGGGCATCGCCTTTTTGGCTTACCCGGTGTAGGTGTAGCCTATAAGCTCGTCCAGGCGTTGTATGAGCGTCTCAGTCGCCAATTGGAATCGCACCAATTTTTGGACCTGGTTGCCCTTGGAATAGTCGCCGATGTCGCACCACAGCAGCTCGATACTCGCTACTTGCTCCAGCGTGGACTGGTTGCCCTGCGCCAGACCCGCCGTGCTGGCCTGCTGGCCATCTTGGAGTTGGCCGAGCTGGAATCGGGGCTGGTGAATGAGGAGCATATCGGCTTTGAGCTTGCACCACGCTTAAATGCGCTCGGACGACTCGGAGACGCCAACCCTGCGGTGGAACTGCTAACTACAACTGACTTGGGGAAAGCGCGCCTGTTGGCAGCGCAAATTGAGGGGATGAACGAATCGCGAAAACTGCTAACCAGCCAGGTTTTCCAGGGTGCGCTTTCCCAGCTTGAGCGCAATCCGGAACTTGCGGCTGGGCCGGCCGTGGTGCTTGCCCATCCGGAATGGCCGGGCGGTATTTTAGGTATTGTCGCCAGCCGCCTGGTGGAATACACCCATAAGCCGGTATTCTTGATCTCCAGTCCTCCAGGGAGTTTAGCGCGTGGCTCGGCTCGCTCAGTGCAGGGCCTTCACCTGGCCAACCTGCTAAAGACCCACTCGGCTCTTCTCGAAGATCATGGCGGGCATGCCATGGCGGCTGGATTTTCTCTGCTGCCTGAAAGAATCAACGATTTCCGGCGTGGTTTATGGCGAACTTTGGACCAGGCCCCGGCTTTGCCGGAGCCGACTCTATCGATCGATGCGTATCTTGACATGTCCGAGCTGAGCCTTGACCTGGCAGCTGATATCGAAAGATTGGCGCCGTTTGGCGCCGGTAATCCACCCTTGGTACTGGCCTGCCGAGACTTACAACTTGCCAGCGCAGCTCCAGTTGGGCGAGGCGGCGAGCACCTTTCGGTACTTGTTGAAGACGCGGCTGGGATTCCCCAAAAATTGATCTGGTGGCAAGGAGCTGGCTGGCCTCTCCCAGAAGGACGTTTTGACCTCGCTTTCAGCCTGCGCGGGGTGACTTTCCGCGGCCAGCGGTCGCTTCAATTGGAGTGGTTGGATTTTCGTCCTTCGCAGCAGGTCCTCCCCCTGGCAGAACCTGTCTATCGCCCTGCGATTGAGGATTTGCGCCAGTTTGAACACCCTCTGCCCGCCTTGCTGGAATTGATGAGCCGTGGTGATGTGCAGGTGTGGGCAGAAGGCGAGGCATTGGAGTTGTTGGCTTCAAAAGGTGTTGCTGCCTCCGGGAGAGCCGGGCTGATTGTGGGCGTGCCTCTGGCGGTCTGGACTCCACCTCCGGGACCAGAGGTTCTCGAAGAGGTCATTCAGCGAACCAGGCCATCAACGATTTTTTTGTTTTCGATCATGCCGCGAACTGATGACTTAAACTATTTCCTGAACCGGCTGGCTGGGATGGTTAAGTATTGCCTTCGACAAGAAGGTGGCCAGACCCTCCTGGGTCGCCTGGCCGTTGGCCTGGCCCAACGTGAATTAACAGTCCGCAAAGGCTTGCAATGGATGATGGAGGCAGGTTATCTTCTCTGGAGAGAGCCACTACCTGGTCAGATTGTATTTAAACGACCGGGAAGTCCTAACCTGGAGGGTGAGAATCTGACCGAACAGAAGAGCCCCCGGCCACTTTCCTCTGCTGGAGGCGCTGAAGCTAGCTTGACTCTCCTGTTGGAGGAGACCCGCTCCTACCGGAATTATTTTGCACGCGCCGATGGATCTCGCCTGGTGGCTGGAATCCTGGACTGACTTGTGGTATATTAATTATGCATTAATCATCTGCGCCTCAGGGGTAAGACGCTGACCGTAATAAATTTTCAACCGGGAGGGCAGGATGGCTGACGAGAAATTTGACGAAAAAGAGCGCGAAAAACACGACGAGAAAACTGAAGAGAAGACCTGGGAAGAAAAGTGGCAGGATGATCCGTTGGCCCGCTTAGGTTGGGCCGCGATCTTCATCTGGGCAGGTTTGGTTTTCCTGGCCAGCAATCTTGGGATGCTTGATTTTCTGCTCCAACGGGCCGATGATTTACCCATGATGGGTGGCTTTGAAAAAATTATCCAGGCCTGGCCTTTGGTGCTGATTGGCGCAGGAGTGATCTTATTGCTCCTGGTTCTAATCCGAGTGCTGGTGCCCGCCTACCGGAAACCCATCACAGGCACGATTATCCTGGCGGTGATCCTGCTTGGAATTGGTTTAGGGGACCTGATCAACTGGGGCGTCATTTGGGCTGTCGCCTTGATCATCCTGGGAATCTCGATCCTGACGCGTGGCTTCGGCAAGCGCAGCGCTTGATGTCTTTTTTAATAGAGCTGTGCACCAGTGACAACCGGTGCACAGCTCTCCCAACTTATCTATAGTTGGCCCAGGTTAAAAGTTGTCAGTTCATCCCAGGCATAGCGCAGTGGGGTGCTCCATTTTTCGCGCCCAATGCACCGAAAATAGGGCGGCTCGAAGGCTCGAATCAAATCGCCAATCCGGTAACGCGGCAGGACCGGGGTGCTGACAATCAGCCCACCCATTTCGCCAGGTTTCATCTCGTGCAACAGCTTAATTCCGCTGCGGGTAGCTACCTCAAAGAAAAATAGATCGTAATTTGGCGTCCAGGCGTGCTTTTCATCGCGTTGCTGCCCAAACATACCCTCCGTCGCCCCATAAATTTCTCGGATTTCGACTGCCCCATACAGAGCCTGCAGGCTGGGTTGGTAACGGGTGTTAATTCCCGGCACGCTACCCAGGGTTAATATTTGAGTCTTCCAGATGTCCTTTGGATATAGCTGGTGGGCATGATGCAGATAACGACCGAAGCGTAATGCGGTCGGGGCAACCCCTCCCACCAGGCTGACATTCAAGTCTTTGCATTTTTCGTAAGCCAGCTCGAAGCGCTTTTCCCAATCTTTTACGGATTTCCCGCCACCCAGGGCGTCAATTTCGTCTTGGGTTGGAACAGAGCGAATGGGTGTAAAGGCCGAGACGTATTTCGTATAGATGCCTGAGCTATAACCGTATTCAATTTCACGCTCGCCAACCTTGATCCTACCTACCACTGCTGGAAAGTTCAGGTTAAGATTCACTCCGCTAAATAGGTCCAGGCGTTTTGTACTGGCGACGTAGTTCATCATCGCTCGCCCGGCGTTAATCCGTAAACGCATATCGGTTGGGGTCATTGGAATGTACTTGGATTCACCTTGGGTGGTGCCACGTGTGATTGCCCAGCCTATCGGCTCTTCCCACAACAAGGCGGAAGCTGCCCCGCTCATATCGCGCTCAATCAGTGACCGGTAATCTGTATAGGTTGCAATCGGAAAAGCGCGCCGGTAGTCTTCCAGGCGGTCAATATTGCCTGCGCTATGCTCTTTTCCGTAAGTGGTTTTCGCATAGTCGAGAAGTAGGTTGTGCAAAACGGTTTCCTGGGCTTTACGAGGGTCGTCAACCGCCAGTCTCCACGGGTTGAGCATGCTGTCCAGCATTTGTAGAGCGGTGTACGGATCCAGATTTTGCATCGACATCCTCCGAAAATTTGAATATAATGAGGAAAGCTGGAAGAGTAATCTATGGTCAGGTGAAGCGATATTCTTTATAGAATAGCATAAAGCGATTAATTTAGGCAAGAGGAGAGATAGAATTGAGCGCCATCGCGATTGTCACCGACAGCGTAGCCAGTATCCCAGAGCGCTTACTCAAAGAACTAAATATCCACTGGGTACCTTACTACATCCACCGGGGTCAAGAGGTACTTCGTGATTTGGTCACAATCCAACCGCAGGCATTTTACCAGTGGATCTTGACGGCACGTGAGCTGCCCAAGACTGCCTGCCCTGGCCCTGGGGATTATTATGCGTTGTATGAATCCCTGGCAGCACAGGGTGTAGAAGATATCGTCAGTATCCACATGACCTCCAAGGGCAGTGGCGCTTATCAATCAGCGATCGATGCTCGGGAGATGATTACCGAGAGTTTGCCCCAGCTGCGGATTGAGGTGATTGATACGCTCAATGTATCCATGTGCCATGGCTGGATGGTGATCGAAGCAGCCCGAGAAGCCCTGTCAGGAAAGTCGGTCAACCAGGTGGTTGATAAGGTCCAATCTCTGATCCCGGTGACCCGGATGGTCCAAACTGCCGACACCCTGCGATATCTCTATCTCGGTGGCCGGATTGGCCGTGCCAAGCACCTGCTTGGCTCACTGCTGCGGATCAAACCTTTAATCGGTATGGAAAATGGGGAGATCGTCGCCTTAGGCCGCGCCCACAGCCAGGGTGAAGCCCACCAGGCGATCACTCGCCTGGTGGAAAAAGCCGTCGGTTACAAGGGCAAGATAAAAGCTGCCTATATGCATGCTGCTGCTCAGGCGGATGTCCTTAAGCTGAAAGCGATGATTGAGGAGCGGATAACCGTAGTGGAATCATACGTTTGCGAGCTGTCTCCAGCGCTCGGTGTTCATTCCGGGCCGGGGACGACAGGTTTGTGCTATTTCCCTCTTCAAGATTAGGCGTTGTTATAAATTTACCAACCGTCGGATAGCTCCCACATTCAGGATCGTTTTGGGGATGAAAGACGAGAGCAGAACATATTCCTGGTCTTTACTTCCATCGGGCGAACGTTCAGAACAATGTGCATTATTGCCCACTGGCCCTAAACCATCCAGGGTCGGGTAGTGCTTCCAGAGATGATTACCGTCGCTCAGGCCGCCTCGTTCTTCTGGGATGATGGACATGCCCAGGCTGGCGCCGACTTCTTTGTATAACTCAAATAACCGGTCTGTGCCGGGATTTCGCGGCCATGGGCTGGTGCTTTCGACCTGGTGGATCTCAACTTTACATGGAAAACCATCCTGGCTGGACACATGGGATTTTCCATTGAGTGCCAGAATATTTTCCGCACCCTGGCTGAATACTTGTGGTGAGAACGTACGCATTTCTACCTCGGCTTGTGCGTAATGGGGCACCCGGTTCACTACGCTTCCACCATGGACAGTGCCTACATTGAACGTCAACTGCTGGTCGTAGTTTGTCAGCGCGGCGATTTGCTGAACGGTGTGCGCCATTTGGATGATTGCATTAGCTCCCTTATCATGGTGGTTGCCAGCATGCGCAGAGCGGCCCTCGACCGTTACGATATATTTAGCCCGTCCCTTTCGGGCAGTTACCAAGGGGTACTTTGTCTCCAGCGGTGTTCCCCCTTCAAAAACCAGGCAGGCCAGCGTTTCTGGTCCTAAACGACGCAGCAGTTCCTTTCCAAAGTCTCTTGAGAGTACTTCTTCGCTGGCGTCAATTGCCACCAGCCAGGAAATTGAATGATATAAATCCGGGTAGCAATGCTTCAGGCTTTCCAGAACCATAAAGATCATTAGCGTACCGCCTTTAATGTCCACCGTTCCGGGTCCGTAAGCGCGCTCGCCCTCCACCCGCCAGGTGAAATTATTGGCGATCTCTTCCTCCAAGGGAAAGACGGTGTCCAGGTGCGAGATCAGCGCAACTTGTGCCCGCTGGTTACCTGGCCGACTGAGAAATAAGTGTTTCCCGAATGCTGGGTTTTGGGACTGGACAAATTCAGCGCGAAAATCCAATCCAGAAAAAAGCTCAGCTGTTACCACCCCGAGATGGTTGATGCCCTGGCTATTGGCGGTGAAGCTGTTGATCGACACCATCTTCTCTAGGATAGCCAGGTAACGGGGCAAGCCTTCAATCAAGTAATCTTCCAAAATCTGATTAAATTGCATATTCGCTCCTTTGAGAGGTATTTTACTCGACAAACCGGCCAGTTTCCACCTTTCCCAGGGCGCGCAGCAGATCGTCGCGCCGGATCAAGAGGGTCGTATTACGCACCCCGCTGCCGATGGAAAGCTCGCTTTCGGCCAACACGCTCTCATCGAGTAAAACCCGGATCGGTTTGGGAAGGCCGAAAGGTGAAACTGCTCCGGTTGGGTAGCCTGTCGTTTCAAGGACTTGTTCAGGGCTGGCCATGCTCATCCGCGAGGCTCCCAGGTACTGGCGCAGGCGCGGCCAGGCAAGCTGGTTAGGCCCAGCCACCAGCACCATAATATATTGTTGATCAGAAAGCCGGAACAGGATGCTGCGCACGATTTGCTCTGGACGCTGGCCGCGTTCCTGAGCAGCCTGCTCCAGGGATGTCACCGGCCGAGGGTGGCGGAAAAACTGGTAAGGGATTCCCAACTCATCCAGGGCACGAGTTGCGGGCGTCGATCGATCGCTCAGGTCAGCCATTGCTTCTTAAGGTTTATTCCGGAAAGGTTGGCCCAGGCTGTGTTGGATCAAGCGGATTGCGTTTCGACCGGAATAGGCTGCGCTGGGCAGGCTGCCGCCCGGTTCTACCCACTGTCCCGCCAGGTAGAAGTTGCCCACTCCCGGTAAGCTCTTTTTCATCCCCATGACCATCAATGGAAGTGTCTTTTTGGTCAGCAACCAACCGCAGGTTGAACCCAGCCAGTTTCCGGTATATCTTTCATAGCTGAGCGGCGTCGCTACATCACGGACCTCAACCGCTTGCTTTATGCCAGGGTAAATGGTCTCTAGAAAATCTAAAACCTGTTCGCTGACCTGGTTTTGTTCAGTGTCATAGATTTTCCGTCCGTAAATCTGTTGCCAATATTCATAATCGGTTCGCAGCATGACTTCAATCACAGAATGGCCCGCCGGCGCCAGGCTTGGGTCGAAACAATAATTCTTCACCCCGATCTCATGGTGCTCGCGGCCGGCAATTAAGATTGGTCGGTCAAGTAAGTACGTTGCCCAATGGGGTTCCTGCGAAAGGTCGCGCTGGATGCCATACGAAACCAATACCTGGGATAGTACCGGTAATCTTCCAGGCTGGAAAGTTTTTCTAAAACCTGGGGTGCAGTATTCATCTCCGAGCAGAGAAAACACCGTTTCGCGCGTATCGGCTGTCGAGATAACATAGTCAGCATATAATTCTTCATCGCTATATAACCGGACCCCGGCGGCGCGATGATTCTTTACCAGGATCTTTTGCACTTGTGATTTGTAGTGAATCTCGCCTCCTAATTCCAGGTAGCGTTTTTCGATCCTGCGCGCAAATTCCAGGGAACCGCCAGCTGGAAAGCCGGCATTCCCTTGATGCATATACGCCAATCCCGCCAGGGCTGCAATCATCGGAATCTCCGGCCAGGCAAATAAGTGTGGGAAAGCCCTCCGAAGGAAAGGATCTTTGAATTTCTGGGCCAGGCCTTGTGCATCCAGGATCCCAAACCGGGCTGTTGCGGGTACAACCGGCATCATTTTCATCCCCAGCCTTATCCAGTCCACCAGGCTCATCAACTCTCGGGGCTGATCAAGGATCAACGCCATATCGAAGTTCATATAATCTCGCAGAGCGGCGGTAATTGCCAGGATTAAGTTGCGATCGCGGGGCGATTTTTCAAGCAAGTGGGCTTCCCAATAGTCAGGGTCTGCATAGGCAGATAACCGTTGGCCAGCCGGATCAATTACCTGCATGAATTCTTGATGATTTATGATCTGGCTGTCCTGGAGCGCGCCTAGCTCATCCCACAAGCTATAAAAAGGCTTGCCAGGGGCCGATCCGTATAGGTAATGTATGCAACCGTCAAAGATGTATCCTTGGCGGTCCCAGGCGGTGCATAAGCCACCTGGCAGATTGTGCAACTCAAAAATCTGGGTCTTGTAGCCGTTCATTTGACCATAGCAGCCGGCAGCCAGGCCAGCAATCCCTGCGCCGATGATGATAATGGATTTTTCCATTCTACCTCCTGCCATCAAGACCCCTTAGACTGGCAATGCTGAGTAAAAACAAGCAGCCAAACCCGCAAAAGATTACAAAATAACCTGAGCCAGCCGAATAGCGGTTGAGTGTGTCAGCGATAATACCACCCAGGCCCGCGCCAATAATTCCCGAGCCGGCGCCAGCCAGGTTAGCAATTCCAAGGTATCGTCCAGCCTGGGCAGCTGGCGCTAGCCCGGTGCCCAGTGACCAGTTGGCAACCACAAACAAGCCACCGGCAACCCCAAGCCCAGCGCCAGCAAGGTAGATGACTGGCAGGGTAGGCGTCCAAACCGTGGTTAATAACAGCCCGGTCGCTCCAGCCCCGAGGGCTGCTGAAAAAGCGACCAGGCGCTTCGGCCCAATCCGGTCGGACAACCAGCCGCTGGGAAATGCGCTGATCAGGATGAACGCGCCCACGACTGTGATTAATTTACCATAGATCGCGATCGCTGCTTCGATATCTACTCCAAAAGCGGAGGCCAAGAAGTACGGTGCAAAACTCTGGATGGAAGTCAGAGCTGCCAGAAACGATAAACGGTTGACTACCCACCACATAAAATCAGGCTGGCCATGCTCCTTCCCAAGCGTTGCGCGAATGCCAACACTGACCCCGCTAACCACGGCAACCTGCATCGCGATTACCCCGCCTGCCCCGATCCAAATTGGCCAGGCAAAGTCTTTCCAGCCGCCCAACCAGGCTAGCCCGGCTGCCAGGCCGCCCAGGATGCCCCCCGCCAGAAGTCCAAGAGCTCCTCCCGCGCCGATTCCAATTAACAATCCCAGGACCCGGAATAAAATCGGTGCGATCGGCTCGAAAACTGGGTGGGGGTTACGCGGTTCCTTGATCAGTAGAACAGTTAAAAGCATAAAAAAGATCAGCGCTCCGCCGGTACTGATCACGGCCAGGCTAAATTTTCCCTGGCCAACCAACGCAGCAATCGTAAATCCTAAGAATACAATTGGAAGCAGCTCGAATACTGATTTCACTGCGGAGGCCAGGCCACGTTGCTCTACAGCCACCATATCGGGAATGATGGCCTGGTAAGGTCCATGGGAGATGTTCGAAGAAAGCTGGATCAATAAAATCGAGATGATTAGCATCGGATAGTTCTTGGAAACCGCCAGCAGCCCCAGAAACACCAGGTCCAGCAGAACCCCAAGGAGTATGAATGGTCGTCGTCTGCCATACCGCGCAGTACTTCGGTCGCTTAACGCGCCAAAAGCAGGCTGTGCTAACATCGCCACGATCAGCCCGGCAGCCCGGGCAAAGCCCAGCGCAGAATTGCGCGAGCTCTCGGCCGCAAACTCGTTAACCAAGTAGGGCAGGAAAATGGCCTGAACCGCATTGTTTCGGACGTTCAGGCCAAGCCAAAACCAATTCAGGTTGATGATCTCAACCCAACTCAAGCGTTTCATATCCGCACGGGAATGAATTATACCTTTGGCTGCCCAGCAGGCGGAAGGTAAGTTTTTCCGATGCCTATTTCTTCGATCGGAGAAAGCACCATAATCGGGATCTTTCGACCCGCCCGGGATTGGTAATCTTGGTAGCCGGAGTGAGCGGAGACAGCCATGCCCCAGTAGCGCTCACGTTCCACTCCCGTAGCTTCGGTCGCTTGGTACTGCCGGCTCTGACCTCTAAAGGTAAGCCAGGCGACCGGGTTGGCTACCAGGTTGTAATACCAGGCCGGATTCCTGGTTTGACCGTAATTTGAGGCAATTAGGATAAATTTCTCGCCATCGGGTATGCCAATTAAGGGCGTGATCCGTGGCTGGCCGCTTTTAGCGCCGGTGGTTTGGAGATTCACAACTGGCCAGCCAGCCAGGAAACCAGAAGGTGAAAAATGTCCTTTGGTCAGTTTGAGGATCGGACGGTCGATCCGGGCGACAAATTTCGAAAGCAGCCGGGTGGCTGCTTGATGGGAAACGAATCGCTGCACCTTCCGGCGCCAGCCGCTGATTGGCCGGGTTGAATCTTCCAGATCAGCCATTCCGGTCCACTCTAGACTGAGTATTCATCCATTCCAGGGCGGTAGCCACCAGGATGGCAGCGCCATAGGGAAGGGCTGCTTCAGAGATCTGGGTGTTTGGCTGGTGCAATTGGCAGGCTGGCTCAGCCCAGTTGGGATCCTGGGTCCCCAGCAGCAAAAAACAGCCTGGAGACGCTTGGGCCAGAAATGAAAAATCTTCCGCACCCATCTCGGGTTCCGCCAGGGATACGTTAGCCTGCCCCAGGATGGCTTGGGCTGCCGACCTCATCCTGGCTGTTGCAATCTCATCATTTATCGTGGGTGGGTAGCCAGGCAAAATACTGATTTCAACCTTCGCACCAAGCGGTTCGACAATTCGGGCGGCCTTTTCTAGCTCTGTAAACAAGATCTGGCGACTGGCTTGAGTAAAGGACCGCAGCGTTCCCGTCAGAACCACACGGTCCGGGATAATGTTATCGACCGTTCCGCCATGGATCGTTCCGATAGTGACCACGCCGGATTCTAGCGGATTCAACCGGCGGCTAACCAACTGGTGGATCGCCTGGATCATCAACCCGGCTAAAGCAATCGTATCAATCGTTTCATGCGGGGAGGCAGCGTGACCGCCAGGCCCATGCAAGCTGATTTTGAAGGTGTCTGCTGCAGCCAGCAGCGGTCCAGGGCGGGTGCTAGCAGTGCCGACTGGTTTATCAGGATTGACATGCAAGCCGAACACTGCAGCGACTTCGTGTAGCGCCCCTTCTTCAACCATCCGCATCCCACCCGACTTGCCTTCATCATCTTGAGCCTCTTCACTTGGCTGAAAAATCAACCGTACGCTTCCAGGTAAGCGCTCTTGCTCCGCTAGCTCTTTCAGGATTGCGGCTGCACCGAGTAGCATGGCCGTATGTGCATCGTGACCACAGGCATGCATCACCCCAGGAATCAGGCTGTCGTACTCTGTTCCATTCGCCTCCTGGATTGGTAGGGCATCCATATCTGCGCGCAGCGCCACAGTTGGGCCCAGCCCACCGAAGATTTGGCCGACGACGCCTGTTTTCGCAATCCCAGCGCTGCTTTCTATGCCAAGTCTGGTAAGGGCTTGCTGGACAGTGGCGGCGGTTTGATATTCCTTGAACCCAAGTTCTGGGTGGCGATGAATCTGCCGCCGCCAGGCGACCATCTGATCTGCCAGACTCTGAGCTTTCTCTAGTAAGGTGGGAGAAGATTGCTCTACCGGCATGGATTAGTAGGGTGAACGAGTGTTGATCACCAGGGCAGCAATCACACCTGGCACCCAGCCCACCAAGGTTAAGATTGTGGTGATGACAATCGAACCACACCCCTTATCTACCACCGCCAGGGGCGGGAAAATTACGCATAGCAATACTCGCAAGCAACTCATTACAACCTCCATTTAGAATTGGCTTTTTCGAGATCGAGTGCCTGTTCGTCCGAGGATGCCTCAACCTCAAAATTGTATCATCAATCCAAATATACGAGAAATTCGGGCCTTCGTTGCAAGAATTGATTTCTGTGGATGTTATAATAAAGGTTAATCCTGGGTGAGAACAGTTCATCTCCTGGCTTGCGAGGCTGGTTGATCAACGAAAGGAGCAGGTATGAAAAGTTGTGGTATCTGGTTTTTAGTTGTGCTGGCCCTTTTGGTTGGCCTGGCGTTTGGCCTGTTGGTTGGGTGGGTGGTTTGGCCTGTCCAGTGGACGGATGCAAGCCCTGAAGGTCTGCAGGCGAATTGGCGTTTGGAATGGCTGAATATGTCAGCCGACTCTTACGCCCGAAATCCCAATCCCGAAGTGGCGCAGCAGCGCTTTTCTGCTTTAGGGAAATATGCTCCCGAAGCCTTATCGACCTTGCAGGCTGGCGCCCAAGGTGAGCGTGCTGCCGAGATCAAAGCTTTCGCGGAAGCAGTAGCTTCTGGCTCGCCTGCACCGGAGCAATCAGGTTCGCAGGAGCAACCCGCGGCTAATGACCTGGTTGGCAGGCTGCTCAAACCGCCTTTATTTGGCTATGTTGCCGCCGGGCTTTTCCTGGCGCTGCTGGCGGTTGTGCTGCTGGTGGTGCTGGTGATTCGCCTCTTCAGCGGCGGAAGACAACCGGCAATCGAAGCGCCGCTTGCCCCTGAGCCTGTCGCGGAAGCCCAACGGATCGAGCCAGTGATTGAAGAAATGGAACCGGCTGCACCTCTGCCGGAGTCACCGGAAATCGAAGCGGCTGCGCCTCTGCCGGAGTCACCGGAAATTGAAGTGGCTGCGCCTGTTGCGGTGAGGTCGGAAATCCCGGAACCTGATCAGGCGATCGGCCCGCTTGAAAACGCGCCATCGACCCTAGCCCTGACCGCCCCGGTCGTTGAGGAATGGGTCGAAAACGCCCCAGCCAGCGAGCCTGCTGAGGAGATTTCGATCCCGGAACCTGTCCTGGAGATGCCTGTGGTAGAGGCGCCCGAACCCCCGTCTGAGGAGCTTGAGGTTGCCGACCTCCAACCGGAAACCCCTGCCGAGCCTGCTCCTGTGCTCGAGCTTCCTGAAGAAGAAGAAATTGCTCAAGCTGTCTCCCTGGACGAAGCTCCTTCCGAAATTCCTTCTGGGATTGAATGGGCGCTGGAAGAAGCTCCGGAGCCGATCGCCGCAGCGATGGATGCGCCAGCCGAAATCGAGGCAGTTGCCCAGGAAGCGTCGGAAATCGAACCCGTCGAACCAGTTGAAACGCCCGACCTGCAGGCTGCCGAACAGGCAATTGAAGAAGAACTGGACGAGGCGGAAAGTTCCGATTTGGCTATACCACCCGTCTTGCCTGTTCAGGCCGAGGAGTGGATCCCTGAACGTGAAAATGAGGCTGACGAGACCCCGAGGGCAGCCCAATTTAACCGCGCTGTTTCAGAAATCCAGGGCATCGGTTCCGAATACAGCCAGGTTCTGGCCGCTCAGGGAATCGATACCCTGCATGCTTTTCTCCAGCGTTGTGCCAGTGCCAAGGGACGTCAGGGGTTGGCCGAGAAAACCGGTCTCCCTGGAAAGTTGATTTCCCGCTGGACACGCCAGGCTGACCTTTTGCGCATTCGCGGACTCAGCCCCCAGGCTGCAGAACTTTTTGAGCTGGCAGGCGTCACTTCAATTCGAGACCTTGCTGGCCGGAAAGCTGAACAGTTATCTCAAAAACTACTCGAAACAAACCAGGCGAATACCATCCTGGAGGTCTTGCCGTCCCAGGCAATGATCGAGGAATGGATTGAGCAAGCCAAGGATTTACCGCGCATCCTCGACAATTAAGCTCTCTCGAGAACGAAGTGGGCGTTGAATCACAATCGCCGCTCTGGATCAGCCCAGAGCGGCGGTTTGTGCCCGGCGTTGCCAGGCGCCTTCAAGACTGTAAACTGCCAGGGCCACCCAGATGATTGCAAATCCCACCAACTTTTGGAGCGAGAAAGGTTCCCGAAAGGCTGTGATCCCGATCAGGAATTGCATGGTTGGGGCTATATACTGCAACAAGCCCAGCATGGAGAGTGGCACCCGCCGAGCAGCCGCCGCAAAAAACACCAGTGGTGTTGCCGTGACTACGCCAGTGCCAATCATGAAGAGCACCGTGACTGCTTCGCTGCTCCTGAATACAGCTTTCTGGGTTAACTCCAGGTAAACCAGGTAACCAATCGCCGGTAAGAGCAGCACGCTCATCTCCGTAGTTAGGCTCTCTGCTGCTCCCAAATTAACCTTTTTCTTTAGCAATCCATAAATACCGAAGGAAAAGGCCAGGCTGAGAGCGATCCAGGGCGGGGAACCATAACTGATTGTCAAATAGAGTACACCAGCGGCGGCCAGGCTGACCGCTGCCCATTGTCCGGGTCGCAGCTTTTCTCGCAGGTAGAATGTACCTAACAGTACATTGACCAGGGGATTAATAAAATATCCCAAACTAGTTTCGACCACAAATCCAGCGTTTACCGCCCAGATATAAATAAACCAGTTGACCGACAATAACAGAGCTGCAGCAATTAGGATTCGCAGGGTGTTGCGCTGCTTAACCACCCCGCGCAACCAACCCCATTGCCGGCGCAGGCTGAGCAGCAAAGATAGAAAGAAAAATGACCAGATGATCCGGTGAACCAGGATTTCCTGCGCTGAGACATGCCGGATAACCTTCCAGTACAATGGAAGAATGCCCCATAAGCCATAGGCTATCAACCCATAAATGAGTCCTCGTCGATCCATAGCTGACTGATCATACTTGAAATATGTGAGTTGTCAATGATAGATTAAAAGGATTGAGTTCTGGGGGATCGATTGGGTCGCTTCCCCAGAACTCAATAATCTGGTCATCTGGGTTTGTCGGTTCTAAAAGTTGCGTGGACGGGGCGAACCCGGATCAGGTGGTCTGACCGGTCCTTGTCCAGCCTCGGGGACATTGAACCGGCGATTGGCCTGGCTTTGTGCAGCCGCACTAACGGCTGGCACGTATTCGGGTTCAGGCCGGCTGTAATTTGGGTCGTAGCGATTGGCATTCTGGTTTGGGGTAGGAATAGTTTTAGGCGCTGCCGTATGAAAGGTGCGGCTCTGAATTTGAGCTGGACGAGCAGAACTGGCGCGGTTACCAAGTGAACGTACTGCACCGCTTTCGGCGATTTCCCGTAATGACGGAGCTCGATTCGATTTCCGGTAATCCCGTTGGGAGAATAATCTTGCCCCACCGGTCGAATAGGTTCCAATGATGAGGACCCGGATCAACCAGACCAGGACAGAGACAAAGACTGGAACGACTTTGAGCATGGTCGCCCGGTCGATCAAGCTGTTCCCCAGGCTGGTATGATTGATTAGCGCCAGGGAAACGCCCCACCAGGTCAGCGTGGCGTTCATGGTTGCCGCCAGGATCCATGCGCCGAACAGGTACCAGGTTTCATTCGGCTGGCCAGAGCCATCTTCAGGCGTATGTAACCGAGCGATACCCGCGAAGTCAATCCCGCAGAAAGCCAGAGACAGGATCGTAGCCCAGGGGATGCCTAGAAAGGTCAAGTTGCCAAGCAAATCGGCCAGGGCATATTCAGTGGTGCTGTAATTGAAGATCTCGAAAGCAATTAGAGCGCCAATCAGGATGGCGCCAAAAGCCAGCCCACGAGAGGCGCGAATCCGCTTATACGAACCGCTTGAAACTGGGTAAGGATAGGAATTGTTTGCCATGGTACCCTCCATCAGGAAAGTCGAATCGGAATTGACCGGAAAAGGGTGCAATGGCTATAATATAGAATATAAGTTCTATTTTGTCAAGGCTGGCTTACCTTTTTTCTTCCAGAAGGGTTAGCCGTGTGCAGATCTCCCACAACCTGGCTGCGGTTTTCAGGTCGTAGGCTGCCCGGTCAGCCGCGACTGGTTTGCACTTTATGAAATATTGACCGCTAATGCCCCGCATTGCAGGGGAGCTGGCTAGGTAAATCGAGGTTTCGGCGCCTTCTTCAGCAGTGAGCGCAAACCAACTCATCATTCGAAAAGCCATCTTTGCTAGTGGGTGCCCGCTTCCAATATTCGTTGCCACCAAACCCGGATGCAGGGCGTTCACCGTTACCCCGTTTCCATTTAACCGCCGAGCGAATTCAAAGCTGAATAAAATATTTGCTAGCTTGGATTGTGCATATGCGCCGAATCCGCCCAGTGCGTACTTGCGCCGGCCGTACATGGGATCATCCAAATCCAGCCGGGTCCCTCGGTGTGCCTCTGAAGCGACATTAACAATCCTGGCCTCGCCAACCTGTTTAGCGGTCTCTATCAATCTTTCTAATAATAAATTGGATAACAAAAAATAGCTGAGTTGGTTCAGAGCAAACGTCATTTCATACCCATCTTCGCTGAGCTGGCGGTCAAAAAAATGCGCCCCGGCATTGTTGATCAAGACATCCAGGCGGTTGTACTTGTTACAAAATGCGTCTGCCAGCGCACGGACCTGCTGGCTGGCAGACAGATCTGCGATCAAGGTATCAACCATCTGATTCGATGTCGCCTGGCGGATTTGCTGCAACGCATCCAGGGTGCGTTGCGGATTACGACCGACAATAACCGTCTGTGCACCCTGCGCGGCCAGGGCTTTCGCAGTCGCCAACCCGATTCCTGAGGTTGCTCCAGTGATCAGAACAACTTTTCCTTCCATGGAGGATTGAGCGGATGAAAGAGGAGAAATTTGTTGATCCATAAATTTTTTTATCGGCCTAAGCACACAAATGGGGGTGCGTTAAGAAAACGCACCCCCACCTGTATTATTGTATTCCGGTAGGAAGAACCTTAGGGTCGGTAAGTTTTACATTGAACGCCGTCAGTGAAGGCGTTTTTCAAACAAATGGTCACCAGGCTGGCATCGCGGAAGGCCTTGGGGATTCGGAAAGTGCGCGTTGCGACGCCGGTTTTATTGGTTTTCATTGTTCCCAGCTTGGCAGTGACGCTTGGCTGGTCAACACGCGTGATCCGGAAGTAGTACGGTGTTCTAGCTGGGTAGCCAACTGTCGAGATCACGACCGTGAAAGGATCAGATCCCTTCTTGGCGGTGAAATCCGGACCCTTGGCAGTGCTGGAAGCGTCTGTAGCTGTGGTTGTCGCTGCGACTGTTCCTGGAATGCATAGACGTTGTCCGACGAAAATCTGGTAAGGCTCTTTAAGATCGTTAGCTGTCGCGATTTCCGTTACCGAAACGTCATACTTTACGGAGATCGAGGACAGCGTTT
>CAZAGA010000001.1:4639-40553 GCA_964484335.1 uncultured Anaerolineaceae bacterium | reverse complement strand
CGGAGGTGCTGGGCGCCAGGTGGAATCACCTAAGTCCGGCTGCCCTGGTCGGGTTGAGGCGGATTCGTTAACCAGCCAGTTTTCGGGATAAGTCCCAGGTGGTTTTACCAGGGATGGTTCTGGTAGCGAGGGAGCTGGGATAGCTGCCAATCCAGCTTCGTTGATCAGCCTATGTTGGATACCAGTCAGGATTTGTCCCATCTGGTCAGCGGTCCGGTAACGAGCTGAAGGTTCTTTGGAGAGCACCTTAAGCAGAAGTTGCTCTAGGTCGGGTGGAATTTCTGGATTCAGCCGTCCCGGCGAAGGAGGCGGCGCCTCTCGATGTTGGACTGCTAGTTCTTCTGGCGTCGCGCCAGTAAAGGGCAGGCGACCGGTCACCATTTCAAACAATACGACTCCCAAGGAATAGACATCGGAAGCGGGAGTCGGCGGCAAGCCACTGGCTTGTTCAGGGGAGAAATATTGTGGCGATCCCCAAACAACTTCAGATTTTTCATCTGGCGAAGCACTGGCGATGGCGTGTGCGATGCCAAAATCGACTACCTTCATTTGTTGCCCAGGTGTGACCAGCATATTCTGCGGTTTAATATCACAGTGTACCAGGCCAGCGCGATGGGCAAGTCCAATTCCGCTGCAGGCCTGGATGATCAGGTCGAGCGCTTCCAGGATAGGAAGGCGACCCCGGCTATGTAAGATTGTCTTCAGGTCTGTCCCCGGCACGTACTCCATCACAATAAAAACCTGTCCGGCGTCGAGACCAAAATCATGTACGGTGACAATATTTGGGTGAGATAGATTGGCTGCCGCCTTAGCTTCCTGGCGAAAACGGTTGCGAAACTCAGGATCATCCGAAAGCTCAGTGCGCAGGATTTTAATTGCCACAGTTCGCTCAAGCATCAGGTCGGTCGCGCGGTAAACCGTCGCCATTCCACCGGTGGCCTGGATTTCGTCAAGACGATAACGATGGTTTAGAATATGGACTTCTGGCATATCCTGAACTTGTGCTCCTGTACCCAATTATATCAGGCTGCCTCTCTGAAGCCTTGGAGCGCTGGAAGTTTTCCGCTTACAGGTTATTTCAGGTAAAATCAATCATCATGGGTATTCAACGCCAACTCCAGATTCTATTCCGGCCGGTCGTGCTTTTGGGTGGATTGTTGGTTGCCCTGGTATTGATGGCACTGGCTATAGTACTATTTTATAGCGCTCGTCCCGCTGCTGCTCCGATTGCAGCGGGGACTGCGGTTTTGCAGATCATCCCCGCTCCTAGCGACACGCCCACACCGCCGGCACCACCAACTCAAAGTGCGCCGGCGGAACCTCCCCAGGAAGGTGAATATTTTGTCGGCGGCAGCGTCGCAGTCTCCGGAACTGGTGGTGCTGGGCTGCGCCTACGCTTTACAGCGGGGCTTGACAGCCAGGTGCGCCTCTTGGGGAAGGAAGGGGAGAAATTTCAGGTTGTCGAAGGTCCACAAACTGTGGATGGATACACCTGGTGGTATTTGGAAAATCCTGATGATCGCACCCGCCGCGGATGGGCGGTGGCTGATTTTCTCAAACCAGCCCAAACGCCATGAA
Source organism: uncultured Anaerolineaceae bacterium (assembly GCA_964484335.1). Classification (GTDB taxonomy): domain Bacteria; phylum Chloroflexota; class Anaerolineae; order Anaerolineales; family UBA4823; genus CAZAGA01. The sequence continues at coordinate 38,975 of CAZAGA010000001.1, read as the reverse complement.
ATGAGGTCAGAATGAGTTCATTGAAACCAGTAAACATTACTGCCAACCGGACCAGCCGGGAATTTATCATCAACTGGTCTGATGACCATGAAAGCGTTTATCCTTTTACGGTGCTGCGCCGCGCCTGCCCATGCGCTGAGTGCCGCGGTGGACACGAAAATATGGGGAAGTTACCGGATCCTGAGATATTCAGCCTGCCGGATGAAAATACCGCAGCCATGCGGCTGCGGAATGTCGAAGCAGTTGGCGGTTATGCCATTACCCTGGAATGGGAGGATGGGCACCACTACGGAATTTATACCTGGGATTACCTGCGGGCGATCTGTGCCTGTCCTGAATGCCAGAGTTCCTATACCGGTTACAAATAATCCTTAAGATTGTGCTCGACAGCGTAGGCAGCCGCCTCGGCCCGGTTGGAAACGCCCAGCTTGGATAGAATGCTACTAACATAATTACGGACCGTGCCTTCGCCTAGGAAAAGTCCTTTGGCGATTTCGCGGTTGGTCTTGCCTTCCGAAACCAATAGTAAAACATGCTTTTCTTGTTGGGTTAACGCCGAGAAAGAAGAAGCTTCTTCCTCCTTGGCTGCCTTGCGTACTTCCTGGAAGACGCGCTGAGTAACCGCAGGGTCGAGCAGCGCCTCGCCTCGCCCGACCGCTTCAATTGCCCTTACCAGGTCTTCGCCGCCAATTTGCTTGAGAACGTAGCCAGATGCGCCAGCGCGAATGGCAGAAAAGAGCATCTCATCTTCGGCATACGATGTTAGCATAATTACTTTTGACTGTGGAAAACGATCGGCGATTTCTTCACAGGCTTCAATTCCAGATCCGCCCGGTAGGCGAATATCCATCACTACCACATCCGGCTGAAGCGATTCAACCTGTTCAACCGCTTCGCGCGCAGTTCCCGCTTCCGCCACCACCTCAAAGGATGGGTGGCGTTCGAGCAGCGCTTTCAACCCCAACCGTACGACTTCGTGATCATCCACCAGCAAAATACGCTGTTTTTCCACTATTCTTGATTCCTTTCAAGTTCAGCTAGCCGGTTCCCTCGGTAGCGATTTTTTTAGCCTTGGCTTTTTTCAATAGCTGCGCCAGGATTCTGGCGCCGGAAATCGACAAAGCGATAGCCTACACCTCTCTCAGTCAGGATGTAGATTGGATTGGCTGGATCTTTTTCTAGCTTTTGGCGCAGGTAATTAATATACAGGCGGACATAGTGGGGTTCATCCCGGTATTCGTAACCCCACACTTTGGTTAAGAGCTGGTCGTGGGTAAGCACCCAGCCTGCATTTTGTACCAGGTGATATAAAAGGCGATATTCGGTTGGGCGGAGCTGAACCAGCTTTCCATCTAACCAGATTTCCCTGCGGTCAAAATCAAATTGGAGATGCTCATCCACGTTGACCAGCCCATGTAATGAACTCGAAGCGGGCTCTGTCCGGCGTAGAACTGCTTTTACCCGGCTGACCAGCTCGCGTGGGCTGAAGGGCTTGGTGACATAATCATCAGCGCCCAGCTCAAGCCCGCGGACTCGATCATCTTCATCGCCTTTGGCAGTCAACATGATCACTGGAACCGGATTGGTTTCGCGGATGATTTTCAGGACTTCAAACCCATCTAGATCAGGCATCATTACATCCAACAGCACCAGATCGGGCAGGTCGCTGCGGACTTTATTGATCGCTTGCATGCCATTGTAAGCCGTTAACACACGAAACCCATCGTGCTCAAGATTAAGACGAATGAAGCGCACCATGCGCTCTTCATCGTCCACGACCAGGATACGCCGGTCTTGTAAGCGCGCGTCGGTCATACATTCCTTTCTAGCCGGTTATATCTCAATTTGCCCGGCCGATCTCGACTTGTAATTTCAGATTTCCGAGGGTCAAGATATCGCCATCCTTTAGCCCTTCAGGAACGAACCTTGGGAGCAATTCGCCGTTTAGGCGCGTTCCATTCGTTGATCCCAAGTCGGTGGCAGTGACCAGGTTTTCGCCCACAAAGATGGATACATGGTGTCGTGAGACGCCAGCTTCGTAAGCCTGAAAAGGAGACAGGTCAATATCCACTCGGCCAACAGTACTTGTACTGCTGCCTCCAGCGGTGCGGTCCTGGCCGCTGCGCCCGAGGATGAACTCGCCGCGTCCAGCCAATTCAATCGTCTGGTTACGATCCGGGGACCGGAGGATTACTTTGGTGGTGTGCCTATTGCTGTGGGAGTCCATGATCATTTCAGGGAATGCGTAGCAAAATGGCAGTGATGTTGTCTGGCCCGCCTAATTGGTTGGCGATCTCGATTAACTCCCGGCAGGTGGTGTAGAGGTCCGGCTCTGCCAGGATGCTCTCGGCAAATTTTTTTTCGGAGACTACGCCCCACAGGCCATCAGAACAGATCAGCAGGTACCCAGCGGCTGGAACCGGCTGGTTGGAGATATCTGGTTCCAGTGGTTCCCATTGTCCTAAAGCCATGGAAAGGATATTTCGTTGCGGGTGCACTGATGCTTCTTCGTCTGTAAGCTGGCCCAGGTCAACCATTTGGCGAACGAATGAATGATCGCGGGTTAAAGCTTGTACCTCGCCTCCAGCTGAAATCCAATAAGCACGGCTGTCGCCAACATGAGCAATAAGCATCCTGCCTTGATAAATCAGAACTGCTGTCAAGGTAGTTCCGCCCCCCGGAACCTGCTTCTTGACATTCTGGTTCGCGTCTTGTACAGCCTGGCGAAGGTTGATTTCAAGTTCTTCCACGCTCATGGCAGACTCGGAGACGAAGCCGCCGGCAAAGCCTTTCTCAAACAATTCACGCGCCAGGGTTCGAACTGCCAGTCCACTGGCAAGCTCGCCATTGGCATGACCTCCCATGCCATCTGCTACTACGAACAACCCGCCGAAGCCTGCCTGGTCTTCGTAAGCCAGGTTGCCGCCAAAGGTAAACAGGGCATCTTCATTGTGATCGCGCTGCCGGCCGACGGATTGGGCGGAAGCGAACATCCAACCAGAGGAAATCTGCGGGCTAGATCGTCCTTTCTGCTTAAGTGGCAGGGTTGGTGCATCTGCAGCGCGAGGAGAAGATTCCCCAGGCTCCTGCTTCGGGCGGCCAAGTAGTTTTTGAAAGAGGGTCATGTCAGGTCAGCTTTCACGATATTAATGATCGGATTATATCATCCCAAGGCGAAATGATCATCCAACTTCGTTTGCTCTGCTTCGGTGAGTCAACCGGATGGTTTCAGCAGGATACTTACCTGCGCTTTGGCGAGCTCGTCAGCGGTTGCAGCAGCCAGGGTGGCGAAATTCTGATTGGCATAATCAATACCTGCTCGTAGTCGAAAAGGTTGAATTTCCTGGTGCGCAGCGATCCACCCGCCGGCTTCAGTCACCAATAGCCATGGTCCAGCAATGTCCCAAAGCTTCGTCCGGGCTTCAAAGCTGACGATTGCTGCCCCGCGCGCGGCCAGACAGAAGCTATAGGCAGCAGAACCAAGGATACGCGCTTTATAAGGAATGCTAACCTGATACTTGCGAAAGGTGCGTGAACAGCAAGCAAAGAATGGCAGGCGCGGCTGATGTTGTTCTGGGTTAGCCTGGATTAGTCGGCCGTTCAGGCGAGCGCCAGACCCTTTCTCGGCGCTGTAAAGCTCATTCAGCAGCGGAAAGTTAAGTACGGTGGTTTCTGGCCAACCATTCACCAGGCGGGTTATCAGCGTGCCCCAAACTGGCAGACCCAGGCTGAAATTTGTCGTCCCATCCAGTGGATCTATCACCCACACCACCCGCTCAGCGCTTTCTGTAATAATCGCCTCGATCCCTTGGATATTTTCTTCACTCAACAGCAGGTCGTCTGGGTAAGTATTTTGGATAGCTTGCGTAATAAACCGGTCGGCAGCCAAATCGGCTTCGGTTAGCAGGGTACGATCCGTTTTCCAGGTAGCTGGTAGGTCGGGTTGGCGAAAATATTCGCCCAACAGCCGCCCGGTCTCTACTGCCACGCGCACAGCAAATTCGGCTGGCGATCCCATGCTTTTTTACTCGGCGAGGTTGGTCTCAGCCAGGGTGAGGTAATCCTGCGACACAGTCTCTTTATCCGAAGCACCCAGGAAATTTATCAGGTCGATAGCGATCTCGGCTTTGTGTTCCGCATCGCGGCGGCTCCAGGTGCGGCTTTTTATTTCCAGGAAGTATCCCAGAGCCGGTTTTTTGACCTGGTCGAGGTTGATGTAGAATTCTGTTCCTTTGAATAGGACTCGCCAACGCAAGCGATCTTTCTCAACCTCTACCTCCCGGGTAGGTTTGAAATATTCGCGATAGAAGCGCAGGCTGTGAGAGGCAGGTGCGAGATATCGGCTACGTGAAAGCAGCACATCGCTGGGGAACTGGCGCTCGCGCGCCGGGCCGATTAAGGTCAGCCGGTAGCGTACGCCTGCCACCTCTCCGTCTTCCCGAATGGTTTCGTCTTCACGATAACGCAGGGTTCCTTGCTGGGGTTCAGCGAACAAGAAGTAGGTATCGAATTCGTGATAGTGCCGGCTGCGTAGAATCTCAATTGCCGGGTTGTTCAGCGCCTCAATCACTGCATCTGGATCGGCAATGCGGACCTTGGTTTGCACTTCAAAGCTCTCTTCTTCTAGCGCGCCACCGATCGCAATTAGTTTAGACAGGATCGATTTTTCGCGCTGAATCAAGAAAGAGTCAATTCGCCGGGCGTAATCCTGAGCCTGCTGGTGGAGTGGCGCTACATCCAGCGTTGTCAGCTCCCGCTGACGCATCAGCCATTTTCCGTTTACTATCACGTCAGTAACATCGGTTGATTTTCCAGCATAGACAAGCTGGGCATAGATCCCATGCGGTTCGCGGCGGAAGCGCGGTGCGTTGTGAAATGGCGATAATTCGACCAGGATCATGTCTGCCCGTTTGCCGGGCTCCAGCGTGCCCGTAAGGTGTCCCAGGTGGAGCGCCCTAGCTCCTAGGCGAGTGGCCATCGCAAGTGCAGTATGTGCTGGCAGGGCAGTGGGATCATTGGTGACGCTCTTAGCCAGGAAGGCAGCCAAACGTGTCTCCTCAAACATGTCCAGGTCGTTGTTGGAAGCTGGTCCATCCGTTCCTATCCCCACATTAAGGCCCATTTCAATCATCCGTTGGATTGGAGCGAAACCAGATGCTAATTTTAAATTTGAAGACGGATTATGCGCCACGCCGGCCCGGTTGTGGAGCAGGGTGAGCATTTCACCGTCGTCGATATGGACGCAATGCGCTGCCAGAACCTTGGCGTCAAACAGGTTTTGTTTCTTGACATATGGAATGATTGGCATCCCATATTCTGCGCGCGAATTTTCGACCTCGAGGGCGGTTTCGGCCAGGTGGGTATGTAATGGGACATCATACTCCGCAGCCAGGGCTGCTGTGGCGCGCAGGATTTCATCTGTGCAGGTATATGGAGCGTGTGGGGCGACAGATGGCTCAATGAGTGGGTGACCTTTCCAACGCGCAATATACTCACGCGCCGCGGCTAGTGATTCTTCATAGGATTGCGCATCTGGCGCCGGGAATTTAAGCACCGTTTGCGAGCAGACCGCCCGTAGGCCCGCCTCAGCCGTTGCTTGGGCGACATGTTCTTCAAAAAAGTACATGTCCGCGAAGCAGGTTACTCCGCTGCGGATCAACTCTACGCAGGCAATTTGGGTGCCAAGGCGGACGAATTCCGGCGAGACATATTCGCGTTCGACCGGCCACATATATCCCTGTAACCAGACATCCAGGCGGAGATCGTCGGCCAGGCCGCGCATTAACGTCATCGGGACGTGGGTATGGGCGTTAACCATGCCTGGCATTAAAACCTTACCGCCGCAGTCGATGACCTGCAGCGCGTTATAGCTGGTGATAATCTCGGCTTGTGGACCAACCGCCAGGATCTGGTCTCCTTTGATGACCAGTGCACCCGGTTCATACTGGGTATACTTATCATCCATAGTCAAGATGATGGCATTCGTAAGCAAAATGTCAGCCGGAATTTTTTCCAAATTGCTCATTCGGTTTCCTTTCGTAATTTTCGGATCAGGTCAAGGCTGTGATGCACAGCCCAGCGCGGGGCATAATCAGGTGGACCGCCGTAGGGGCGCTCGTAAAGTTGTTGCAGTTCGGGGGTGATCAAAACCAGGAAAACTTTCTGCTGTTCTGGCCCCGGTTGAATAGCCAGGCCAAAACCGACCTGCGCCTGGCGGGCCTGGCGAAATTCCTCCGTCCGGGAGAGCAAGTTTTCTGGGCTGAGCAGCTCAGCAACTACCTCGCCGCCTCGAAAGAGCGGATTGGCGACGCCAGACAGGCGGCGGGATAACTCTCCACTCGAGCCAGCTTCAACAACTGCCAATGACCAGCTCTGGCTGTCCAGCGCTTCGATCGCTTTCGCCTCCAGACTTTCCTTGTCTGCACCATAGATCCAGTTCCCTAATCGTTGGCGTAGCTGGCGTTCAATTTCTGCAATCAGCCGGTCAGCTTCGACCTCGGAGTCTGCCTTGGCAACCACGCGTACATCCACCTGTCCAGAGTGAGCCGCCAGCCCGACGGTTGGGTTTGCCAGCGTCTCTAGATCGCAGATCAAAGAATCAATTTGCGATTCGCCCACGCCCGCGGTGTGCAGGTTGCGGCTTTTAATTACGGTGTGAATCTGGTAGTGTTCGCGCAAGTATGGGATGACCGCCTGGCGGAGCAAGTAGCGCATCTCGCTGGGCACACCTGGGAGCGCCAGGATGCATTTCTGGTCTAGCTCAACGACAAATGACGGCGCGGTCCCCACTGGATTTTCGATCGCCTGCGCTCCACGTGGAATATACGCCTGACGACGATTGTTTTCAGTCGGCTGGCGGTTGTAACGCTGGAAGCGAGCCTGGATTTGATCCCATAATTCGGGGCGAAACTCGAGCTCTACCTGGATAGCCTGGGCGATAGCCTCTCGGGTTGGATCATCTACGGTAGGCCCCAGCCCGCCAGTGGTGATGACGATCTCGCAACGTTCCAGGGATTCACGTATCGCCTGCGCAATTCGTCCGGGGTTGTCTCCGATGGTGGTTTTTCGGTATAGGTCAATACCGTTCTCGCGCAGGGTTTGGGCAATGGTCTGGGCATTGGTGTCTAAAATCTCGCCCAGCAGAATCTCTGTCCCGATGGTGATGATTTCTGCAGATGGCATGCTCTACTTGACCATTAGAAATTTGCGGGCGCTATGCGCCCGCAAATTTCGTATGCTTAGCTGATCATGGTTACCCGGACATCTGTGCGATCCAGACGCAAGATTAGGTAAACCGAAAGCGCCAGGGAAACCAGGCTGGTGATTAACCAGGGGATGTCATATACTCCCTGTTTTGCCAAGTTGGGATAAAAGGTCATCAGGCGGATGACCGCGTTCAGACCTTGCAGGAAAATGGCCAGGGTCAGCGCTGTGGTTCGACCTCGCCAAAGGAAGGGGCTTAGAAGCAGCGCTGAGATGCCGAATAGCAGGCCAAGGAACAGGATTGGACCACCGCCAGGCTGTAACAGTCTCGGGGGCAAGATTAATGGGGCCAGTAAGGGCAGCACGACAAAGAAGAGGATTTTTTTGATCGTTGTCATCGTTTACTCCAGATGTGTTACGAATGACCGCCGCCCAGGTAGGCTTCTGCCACCATTTCGTTGTGGAGGAGCTCCTGTCCAGTGCCTTCCAGAACTACCCGGCCTGTTTCCAATACATAGGCCCGATCGGCAATGGATAAAGCCATTTGGGCGTTTTGCTCCACCAACAGAATGCTGGTACCGGCATTATTAATGTCACGGATGATGGTGAAAATCTGTTCAACCAGCAGTGGTGACAGACCCATCGATGGTTCATCCAGGAGCATAATTCGCGGGCGAGACATCATGCCGCGGGCAATTGCCAGCATCTGTTGCTCACCGCCGGAGAGGGTGCCGCCTAACTGCTTACGCCGTTCTGCCAGCCGGGGAAACCGCTCAAAGGCATTGTCCATTGATTTGGCGATTTCTTCCTTATTTTCGCGGGTAAAGGCGCCCATTTCCAGGTTCTCCTGGACGGTCAGGGTAGCAAAGATCTTTCGTCCCTCAGGTACCTGGACGATACCTTTGTGAACGATGATTTCCGAAGGTGTCTGGGTTATATCTTCACCCTCCAGAATGACATTACCCACCCGGGGGCGGAGAATGCCCGATATGGTTCCCAGGGTGGTGCTTTTGCCTGCCCCGTTCGCACCAATCAAGGCAACAATCTCACCTTTGTCAAGATGGAAGCTGATGCCTTTCAAGGCATGAATCGCGCCGTAATAGACATTCAGATCTTTTACTTCAAGCAGGGAGAAATGATTATCTGCCATAGTTCAACATCCTATTGGATTTCTTTCTTGCGGCGGAACTTCTCGGATAGCGCCGCTGTTCCAGGCCCCAAGTAGGCTTCGATCACCTTCTGGTTGGTCTGGATTTCCTTAGGCGTCCCACGTGCGATCACCTCGCCAAAATCCATCACCGTGATGGTCTCGCAGATGCCCATTACCACCCGCATCTGGTGTTCGATCAACAAGATGGTCAGGTCAAAGCGCTCGCGGATGAAGTGGATTAGGTCCATCAGGCGGATGCTTTCCTGCGGATTCATGCCCGCGGCAGGTTCATCGAGGAGCAGAACCTTAGGATTGGCGGCCAGGGCACGGGCGATTTCGAGCCGGCGTTGCTCGCCGTAGGGCAGATTCTTCGCGATGGCGCCCTGCCGGTCTTGCAGGTTGAAGACGCTCAGAAATTCTTGGGTTCGCTGGGTTAACTCCTTTTCCTTCGCTCCGAAGTGCTTGTTCTGCAGGATGCCGTCAAACATGCCATAGCCAGCATGGGTGTGGTAGGCAATCCGGACATTGTCAAGTACGGTCAGGTTCGGGAAAAGGCGGATATTTTGGAAAGTACGCGCGATTCCTAGTTGGTTAATTTCATAGGGTTGCAGCCCGGTGATGTTTTCGCCAGCCAGGCTAATATTTCCAGCGGTAGGGGTGTAAACCCCGGTGATCATGTTGAATACCGTGGTTTTCCCAGCGCCGTTGGGGCCGATCAAACCCTGCAAGTCATGCGGGTATAACGCAAGGTTGAAGTTGTTAACCGCTCGGAGACCGCCAAACTGCATCACTAGTTCGTTGGCTTGCAAGATTGGCTGGCGACCATCGGGAGAGATGTTTTCGGCGCTCATTTGGTCGCCTCCTCGGAAGTGGGATTGCCAGGCAGGTCAGCGACCGCAATACTGGCTTCTTGAACAGCTTGTGGACTGGCGTACATTGGCGGCAGGATCTGACGCAGGAAAGGCAATTCATAATCTCCGAAGATCCCTTTCGGCCTCAACAACATCACCAGAAGCAAGATGATTGGGTAAACCACATATCGCCAGGTCTCAAAGCCTTCGGGTAAGATCAATCGCAAGACTCCTTCCAAAAGCAAGACCCAGACAAAGGATGTGATGATCGTCCCAGTGATGCTTCCCAGGCCACCCAGCACAATGATGATCATCGGATCGAAGGACTTAATAAAGTTAAACGTGTTCGGGTGTAAAAAGCCGTTGATGTGGGCGTAAATCGCGCCGCCGATCCCGGCAAATAGACTACCCAGAACAAACGCTGTCGTTTTATAGTTGCCAACATCGATGCCCATCGCCTTGGCAGCAATTTCATCCTCACGTACCGAGATAATCGCCCGTCCGTAGCTGGAGTGAAGCAGGTTGCGCATGATCACCACGACCAGGAACAAGAACAGGAAAGCCCAGAACCAGGTCGTGATCTTAGGAATGCCAATCATTCCGCGGGCGCCCTTCATTTCCTCAAAGCCAAGCAGCGTGTCCGAGTTATCCAGGAGCACTTTCACGATAATCGTCAGGCCGAGGGTGGCGATGCCGAAGTAGTCCGAGCCCAGGGTGAGGACCGGCAGGCCAAAGAGGAAACTGATCTCGGCTGCTACCAGGCCGCCCATTAGGATGGAAAACACGTACACCACGGACATGGATCCACCCGCGGGCAGGATCGAGAGGATGCCATCGAAGGCCGGTGCGATTGCTGCACCCAGGTAAACGCCAGCCACTGCCAAACCCAGGACAGCCACGATATAAATGGCGAATGCCGAGAGAGCATCCAGGCCGCGGATCCGGCTAAGTACTTTGCGCAGTAGTAAGATGGCCAGGCCAGTTAATAACACTACCGAAAGTACCACGGTCAGACCCAGGGAGCTTTGCTGATTATTCCACCGGTAAGTGATATCGGCCGCCGTATATGCGCCAATTGCATAAAACCCCCATTGACCTAAGGAAAACTGGCCATTGAATCCATAAATCAGGTTCAGGCCTAAGGCAACAATCGCATAGACTGAACCCAGGCGGATGATGGTGGACCAGAAATCATTCAGGTAACCAGAGCTAATCATGATCTGGACGATCGCAAAGAGCAGCAGCGTCCCACCGAAAAACAGTAATTTGTCGCGAGGAATTTTCTTCATATGCTGCTCCGCTTATGCTTTCTCAGTGGTAGGCTCGCCGAAAATGCCGGTTGGCCGGACCAATAGCACCAGCACCAGGATGGTGAAGGCGACTGCATCGCGCATTGGAGACGAAATATATGCAGCGCTCAGGTTTTCAGCCTGACCGATGATCAAAGCGCCGATTAACGCTCCAGGAATACTGCCAATCCCACCTAACACCGCCGCAACGAAAGCTTTCAAGCCAGGCAGGATGCCCATGACGAAGTAAACTTGGTTGTAGGCGGTGGCGAAAAGCACCCCGGCCGCACCAGCCAGCGAGGCGCCGATCGCAAAGGTGATCGAGATAACGCCATCCACGTTGATACCCATCAATCGTGAAGTGGGTTTGTCGTACGCGGAAGCGCGCATGGCTTTACCGATCCGGGTTTGGCGGACAATGTAGTTGAGCAGCAGCACCAGCAGGATCGAGACAATGATAATGATCACCATAATGTTGGTAATCAAGATTGAGTTGTCCGGAGCTGGAGTCGCTGCTGAGACTCTGGTTAGTCCCTCCCCGCTGATTGCCCAGGTTTGCACCGGGAATGGCCGTTTATAGGTCACGAAGTTCGATGTATAGACAAATGGCAGAGCGCCGAAGTATTCCAGGAAGAAGGATACGCCGATGGCTGTGATCAGGGCGGAAATCCGCGGGGCAGTGCGCAAGGGTTTGTAGGCAATCCGTTCGATGATGAAAGCCAGCACAGCGCAGGTGACCATTGAAAGCAAGATTACCGTTGTCACGCCAATCAGGATGCTTAACCATTCGGGGATCGACGGGAAAAGCTTGCTTGGCCAGGTATTCAAGCCAAAACGGGCAATTGCGAAAAAGCTGGTGAAAGCGCCCACCATGAATACGTCGCCGTGGGCGAAGTTGATCAAGCGCACGATGCCATAAACCATGGTGTAGCCCAGGGCAATTAGGGCATACACAAAACCTAATTGCAGGCCATTGACTACCTGTTGGGTGAACAGGATCCAATTGTCGCGAATAGGGTTAATAATCAGGAAAATAAGCGCAAAGATTGCGATGAGGAGCAGGAATATCCGTCCGATCCAGCGCTTGCGGATCACTGTCTCAAAGAAGGACGTTCGAGGGGTTGCAGCAGCCGTAGCTCTCATAATCACCTCGGTGTGATTTTTCAAAATGATTTCGCGGTTGCTTTGCACCCGCGAAATTCTTCGATTCGTGGTCAGGAAGAAAGGGGGGCGGCCCTAGAGGCCGCCCCCAAAAGATCGTGGTCGATTACGGAGCAACCGAACCAACGGCTGCCTTTGCGCCGCCAGCCACACCGACGACAACCGCATTCTTGATTGGGTTGTGGGAGGCGTCATACTTGACGGTGCCGGAAACTACCGGGAAGGTGCCAGATTCCAGTGCAGTTTTCACTGCTGCAGTGTCTTCTGTACCAGCAGCCTGGATCGCCTGGAACAGGATGTTGGCTGCATCGTAGCCCAGGGTTGCCAGGGCGTCGGGAACCTTGGGGCTGCCATCTTCGTTCTTGTAGGCAGCGCCATAGCGCTCGAGCCAGGCGCTAACTTCGGGGCGAGGATCGCTAGCGTCGTAGTGGTTGGAATAGAAGCCACCCTCGGCCGCTGCAACATCCAGGTCGGAAGAATCCCAACCATCACCACCCATCATCACTGCGGTCACGCCCAACTGCTTTGCCTGTGCGCCGACCAGGTTGACGATATTGTAATAGTCAGGCAGGTAAAGTATTTCAGCGCCGCTGTCCTTGGCTTTGGTCAGGATCGCCGAGAAGTCGGTGTCGGTGCTGACATAGGTCTCTTTGCCGAGCACCTGGCCACCCAATTCAGTGAAGGCTTTCTCAAACGCTTCGGCCAGGCCGACGGTATAGTCATTACCCTGGTCGTACATCAAGAAGGCAGTCTTATAACCCTTCTCGCCGGCAAACTTGGCCATTACCAACCCCTGGAACGGGTCGATGAAGCAGGCGCGGAAGATATAATCCTTGGTAGTGCCATCGCCAGCCACGGTTAGGGATGGGTTAGTAGAGGTCGGGCTGATCTGGATTACGCCGGCAGGATTGGCGACTTCCGAGATCGGGATTGAAGACTTGGAGCAGACTTCGCCAATGATGTACTTGACGCGGTCCTGGTTGATGACCTTGTTGGCGGCGTTGACGCCTGGATCTGCTTCGCACTGGCTGTCTTCAACGATTAACTCGATTTGCTTGCCGAGTAGACCGCCTTTATCGTTCCATTCCTTGACTGCCAGTTCAACACCTTCCTTGGTTGATTGACCAAAGGTAGGCACGGAGCCGGTCAGCGGGGCGAGCAGAGCGACTTTAATGGTGCCAGCGGGCGCTTCTGCAGCGGGCGCTTCTGCAGCGGGGGCTTCTGCAGCGGGGGCTTCTGCAGCGGGGGCTTCGGCCGCAGGAGCTTCAGTGGCTGCGCCACCGCATGCTGAGAGCAGCATAACGACGACGAGCAATAACGGTAGGATCTTGCTGAATTTCATCTTCTATCTCCTCTTGGATTGTGTGTTGGGTACTTTAGGGCCGTTCATTCACGGCCTCGCCAGGTTGGGGTCTTTCTGCTTTTAGAATCATTATCCAGATAACCACCTCCTTTTTACACCAATTCGGTTACGGGGTTGCAACCTTACTATCCAGCAACGTATTTGCTATAAACTGGATCCGATCACCTTAAGATTATCGAAAAGCTGGCTTGGCTCAGAGAACCTGAACATAATTTTTTATTATATTCTCTGAGTTTGATTGGAAATTAATAAATTATATCTTAGTCGATTATGTGATGGTTTGTCAATAGTATACCAAATTTCTTCTCTATATTTTGCGAACAATTTCACAAAGATGGGAATTGTGCAGAAATTCTGTCTGACAGGATTAATAAAATTGCATAAAGGTAATAAATTTCAAATTATATTTTGATTCGGCGATCTCGGGCGCGGCTTTCACCTGTATGGTAAAATTTATAATCTATGAATGTTGTTAATTCCAAGCTGGTTCCGGCGCCGCCAAATTGGCTAAAAGCGCTCTTGGCAGGTTTTGACACTGTTGCCAATCACATGGCGCTACTGTTATTTCCGATTGTCCTGGATCTTCTGCTTTGGTTTGGTCCCCAGTTCCGCCTGTCCCAGTTGATTAGAGCCTATCTGGATGTTACTCTTCGGGCAGCCAGTTTGCAGACCGGACAGTTGGCAGAATTTACGCGCGCCAGTACAGAATTGCTCCAGCCCTTTGTCGATCGTTTCAACCTCATGAGCACGCTGCGGACTTTCCCGATCGGGGTTGCCAGTCTGATGACCGGCCGTGGGCCGGTGGATAATCCCCTGGGACAGCCGCATGTGATTGAGATCACTTCTTTTGGGGCAGCTTTTCTTGCCTGGCTGGGGCTGACCCTGATGGGCTTGCTGCTCGCCACAGCCTATTTCTGGTTGGTTTCTCGGACGGTGTTGCCGAAAGTTGAAACCGGCAACTCGTTGTTAGGACAGGTAGTCTCGCAATTCAGACAGGTGGTCCAACTCAGCCTGTTTGGTTTAACTTTGATGATTGCTGTAAGCATTCCATTGAGCTGCATCCTGCCATCCCTTGCCAGTGCAGGAAGTTTTGGGCGTGCCGGGCTGTTGGTATATGCTGTTATTGTTATCTGGCTGCTATTCCCATTAATTTTTGCACCGTTTGGCATATTTGTCCACCATGATAGTATGTGGGCTTCTGTAAGGCGCGGCGCCCGGCTGGCGCGCTGGACCACGCCGAACACTTTCTTATTTGTGTTAATTATCATGGTCTTCAGCCAGGGTTTGGATCTTCTCTGGAACATCCCGCCTGACAACTCTTGGTTTGCTTTGGTAGGGGTGGTCGGGCATGCTTTTATTGCGGTTAGTCTATTAGCTGCGTTTTTTATCTATTATCGTGATGCTGGGATGTACGTTCAAGGACGGATCCAGCAGTTTACTTCGAATTCATAATTCCGCGTTGGGACCGGTAGCGGTCGCCAGTCGTTGGAGGGCTTGTGGTTCAGTCGAATCCTGTTTCGTATGATGCAAAAGATATCCAGGTTTTGGAGGGTTTGGAGGCAGTTCGCCGCCGGCCTGGTATGTACGTTGGCGGCACTGATATTAAAGCCTTACATCATCTGATCTACGAAGTGGTCGATAATTCTATTGACGAAGCATTAGCTGGGGCATGCACCCGGATTGAGGTCGTTATTCATTCAGATAGCAGTGTTTCGGTCAAGGACAATGGCCGGGGCATTCCGGTTGATCTGCATCCGCAGATGAAGAAATCGGCTCTGGAAGTGGTCATGACGGTACTGCACGCCGGTGGCAAATTCGGCGGCGGAGGTTATAAGGTCTCTGGTGGTTTACATGGTGTCGGCGTTTCGGCTGTCAATGCATTGTCGGAATGGTGCGAGGTGCGAGTCCAGCGGGACGATAAACTATATTTTCAGCGCTACGAGCGCGGTTATCCGACTGGTCCGGTGCAGGAGATTGGTAAGGCGGAACGCGGTGTAACCGGCACGCAGACTACCTTCAAGTACGACCCCGAAATATTTAAAGGGGAATTAGACTTTAAATTTGAGACTCTAGTTCAACGCTTTCGTGAAATGGCCTTCGTCACTCGCGGAGTGACGTTGTATTTCCTGGACGAGCGCGCCGACCGAGAAATGACCTTCTATTTCGAAGGTGGGATCACTTCTTTTGTACGCTATCTCAATCGCAACCGGGAAGTCATCCATCCCGTGGTGCACGTTGAGAAAGAAGTTGATGGTATCACCATTGACGCTGCGATCCAATACACTGATGCTTATGCTGAGTCGGTTTATGCTTTTGCCAACACGATCAATACCGTTGATGGCGGTACCCACCTGTCCGGGCTGCGTAATGCTGTTACCCGGATCATTAACGATTATGCCCGGAAAAACGGCCTGCTAAAGGATGCGGATGCAAATTTCTCGGGCGATGATACTCGCGAAGGCTTGACCGCGATCATCAGTGTCAAGCACCCCGACCCGCAATTTGAAAGCCAGACTAAGGTAAAGCTGATGAACCCCGAGGTTCAGACACTCGCCCAGCAAGTAGTGGGCGAAGCTTTTCGCACCTTTTTGGAAGAGAATCCGGCAGCCGGAAAAGCAATTATCTCCAAGTGCCTGACTTCTGCGCGGGCGCGTGATGCCGCCCGTAAAGCGCGCGACCTGGTTATCCGCAAATCGGCGCTTGAAAGCCTGACCTTACCCGGGAAGCTGGCGGACTGTTCGGAACGCGACCCGCAAAAAACCGAGTTATACATTGTCGAGGGCGATAGCGCGGGTGGCAGCGCCAAGCAAGGTCGCGACCGGCATTTCCAGGCTATTTTGCCCTTGCGTGGAAAGATTCTTAATACGGAACGCGCCCGCCTGGATAAGATCCTGGCCAATAATGAAGTCAAGGCCTTGATCTCAGCCCTTGGCACTGGGATTGGCGAGGGATTTGATCTGAGCGGGTTGCGCTATGGACGCATCATTGCCATGACCGATGCAGATGTGGATGGCAGCCATATCCGTACCTTATTGCTGACTTTCTTTTTCCGCTATATGCAGCCACTGATCGAAGATGGCCACTTGTATATTGCCCAGCCGCCACTATACCGGGTGGCGTACAAAGACAAAGTCCGCTATGCTTATACGGATGCGGAAAAAGATCGGATCGTGAAGGAAATCGGCGGTGACCCAGAAAAGATCAATCTCCAGCGTTACAAAGGCCTGGGTGAAATGAATCCGGAGCAGCTTTGGGAGACAACTATGGACCCGGCCAACCGGACCCTGCTGCAGGTGACCATCGATGATGCGGCGGAGGCTGATCGCACGTTTGACATGTTGATGGGTTCTGCCGTGCCGCCGCGCCGGCGTTTCATCCAAACTCACGCCAAGGAGGTTCGCAACCTGGATATTTAGTTGCTTGATCAACCAGCGGGTTTACCGGACTATCTTTGCAAGACGGATGCTATCATTTGTTACTCGAACGAGGTGCGCTGCTCAATAATCGCTACCGGATCGTCGAAATCCTTGGCCAGGGGGGAATGGGGTCGGTTTATAAGGCGATTGACGAAAACCTGGGTGTGGAAGTAGCGGTCAAGGATAACCTGTTTACGACCGACGATTATGCG
This sequence comes from uncultured Anaerolineaceae bacterium, assembly GCA_964484335.1. Lineage (GTDB taxonomy): Bacteria > Chloroflexota > Anaerolineae > Anaerolineales > UBA4823 > CAZAGA01. Next base: position 22,330 of record CAZAGA010000001.1, on the reverse strand, counting down.
CGCCAGTTTCGCCGTGAAGCTGTCTTGCTGGCGACGCTGCGCCACCCGAACCTGCCGCGTGTAACCGATCACTTTGTGATCGACGGACAGGGCCAATACCTGGTGATGGATTATATTGAGGGGGAAGATCTCCGTCAGCGGATGGACCGGGTCGGTATTTTGGGGGATGATGAAGTCATTATTATTGGCGCTGCGATCTGCGATGCACTCTCTTATCTGGCCTCCTGCAATCCGCCGGTGGTTCACCGGGATATCAAGCCTGGTAATGTCCGGATCACGCCCCAGGGTCATATCTACCTGGTCGATTTTGGGCTGGCCAAAGACCTGAAAACCCACCAGACGACCACGACCGGAGCTCGGGCGATGACCCCCGGTTACTCACCTCCAGAACAATATGGTTCAGCCCGCACGGATCAGCGCTCTGATATTTATTCGCTTGGCGCAACCCTTTACGCTGCCCTGACTGGGATGATCCCCGAGGATGCTTTGAGCCGGGCGGTCGATCACGTCGATCTGACGCCCGTTCGCCGGCATAATAGCCGGGTCTCACGCCGCTTGGCATCGGTGATCGAGCGCTCGCTGGACATCCGGCCAGATGGGCGTTATCAGACAGCAGAAGATTTCAAGCAAGCCTTATTAAATTCGGGTACGCCCTCCCAGCGGAATTTGGATGAATACGTAGTTGCGCCTCCGCCTGGAGTGGCAGATAAACCATTGCCCGGCGATCATGCCCTGGTACCACCGGATGTGTCCGCCAAGCTTCCTCGCCCGGCTGGGCAGCCGGCCCCACAGTTGATCATGCAAGGCCTGCTGCCTGTCGAAAAGCCGGCTGTCATAGCTAAGAAACGGCGTGAAAATCTGCTCCGTTTTTGGCTCCTTTCCCTGTTTGTTGTAGCGATCACTGTGTTTGCGGTTAGTTTTTATACGATCAACCCGACGATCTCAAAAAGCGCCCTGATCAAGATCTTTGAGAACTTCAACCTGATCCCACCGTTTGAGGCAGATAACTTAACGCCCAGCCCAGCCACGCCCGATGCAACGCAAGCGGTTGTTGCCCCCTTGCCACAGGGCAGCCAGACCCCAACGCTGACCCTCGCACCAACCTTGATGGCTACCCTGACTCCCTCGCTAACCCCGACGAGCTCTCCCACCTCAACTGCAACCGCCACCAGTACATCGACATCTACGCCAACACCAACTCTCACGCCTATGCCTACCGCGATGGGCGACAGCGGTGGACAGATTGCCTTTGCTGCCGCGCGTGGAACTCGCTTCCCACAAATTTGGTTGATGACCACGGAAGGGACACAGCCACGCCAGTTGACCAATATCCCCGAAGGTGCTTGCCAGCCAGCCTGGGCACCGGATGGCAGACAGTTGGTTTTCGTCTCACCTTGTGAACGGAATAAGGAATCCTATTCTGGTTCAGCCTTATTCTTGATCCCAGATGTTGACGTTGAGCAGATCGAAGTCATCCCGCTTCCTACCACTTATGGCGGCGATTATGACCCGGCGTGGTCGCCCGATGGTACAAAGATCGCCTTTACCTCGGAACGCGACACTGCTAGCCCACGGATATTTATCATGGAAATGGCTGACAAGTCAGTTCGTGTGGTGACGCCGTTATTCATCCGGAGTTACAATCCAGCTTGGTCACCAGATGGATCCCGGTTGGTATATGTGGAAGAACAAACCCTGGGACGAATAATGATTTTGGATACCCAAGGTAACCGCACCCCACTTCTGGAAGAGCCAAAAGCAGCTTCAGATGTCCACCCGGCATGGTCGCCGGATGGCAAGTCGATCTTATTTACCCGTTATCCATTGCAGGGCAAGCCGCCAACCTTGATTGCGGTGAACCTCGAAAAAACTCAGGAGCAAATTGAATTTCCATTATTGCTGGGGCCGGTGCCGATGCGCGAAGCTCAATTTTCTCCAGATGGCATCTGGCTCGTGTTTGAGAGCTGGCCAACCGGGGAAAACCACGAGATAACCATTATGACCAGCAATGGCGCTTCGCGGCGAGACTTGACCAACGATGCAAGTTTCGATTTCGATCCGGCCTGGCGCCCGCGGGTTAAGTAATTTCAGCCAGGTATTTCTCTCGATTAGCGCTGCGAGCGATCTTACCGCTGCTGGTTTTTTGCAGCCAGTTTTTTCCTACTACTTGTATCCTCCTAACAACGACATCCGACCCCTGGCTTACATGTTGCCGGATTTGGAGTTGAATCTGCTCCTGCTCCACTTCATTTAATTGCTCGAATTGTTCTAGCTCAACTACCAGGGCTACTTCTTCCGTGCCTTGCTGTTCATCATACACCCCAAAGGCCACTACACGGCCGGGATGGACTCCCTTGACTTCGCTGGCCAGCCGTTCAATATCAGCCGGGTAAACGTTTTTTCCACCGACGATGATCAAATCCTTTTTTCGGCCGGTGACATATAGTTCTCCATTCGCCAGGTAACCCAGGTCGCCAGTTAGATACCAGCCATCGATGAAAGTCTCTTGGGTTAAATCGGGGCGATGGTAGTAACTGGTCAACATGCAATTGCTCTGTAGGACAATCTCGCCGACTTGTCGTTCGGGAAGATCCTGGCCATGTTTTCCGATTACCCGAACCTGGGTATTCGCGATCGGTCGTCCAGCCGAGAGCATCTTGAGCGACCCAGGCGCATCCAATGGAACAGCCTGCTTAACCGGCCTGGCGGTATGGCGCTGGGAAAAGGCAGCGGCGTCGATCACATCGACTAAAACGGGTGTGTCAATCCCGCCTTGTGTTACTGCAAAGACGTTCTCAGCCATTGCATAGCAGGTTGCCAGCGCCTCCGGGCGTAGCCCATACGGCTGGAAGCGCTCCAGGAACATCTGCTGGCTCTTCCACGACATCGGCTCTGAGCAGTTGATCACTGCCCGCAGGCTGGAAAGGTTGACCCCTTCCAGGTCACGCGCCCGAATTTTTTGTGCACAGAAGTTGTAGGCAAAGTTTGGCAGCCAGCATAGGCTGCCTTGGTAGGCGCTGATTGCATGCAGCAGTTTCTGCGGGGCGCGCACCCAATCAAAAGGCGAAAGCAACACCAGACGCAACCCACTCAGGATGGGCAGAATAAAGCCAGCGATCAGTCCCATGTCATGGTATAGCGGTAGCCAGCTCACCACAACATCTTCTTTGCTCAAATGCAGTGCATTCGCATAACTGGATATCTGATTCTGGATCGCCTGGTGTGAAAGCGCCACGCCTTTCTGTAGGCCCGTGGTACCCGAAGAATGTTGTAACAGAGCAATCTCATCAGGGCCGCGCTGCAGCCCTGGAAAATGGTCGGGATTCAAGTCGTAGGCGGGCGGGATTTTATCCGAAACCAGGATAGCCTTTATCGAGCTGGCCTGGCTGGCTGCCGTTTGGATTTCAGCCAGGAATTCTGGGTAGGTGATGACGCCACCCGGGAGGGTGATTTCGAATAAAGCTTCTAGTGAGCGTCGGTAATGGTCGGGGAGCAGTTTTTCAGTCAGGAAAGGCATGATCGAGGGAATTGCTCCCTGGAGCAAGGCGCCAAAAAATGCTGCCACCAGGTCCGGGCCGTGTTGCATAATAAGAATGACGATCTCGCCAGGGGTAACACCAGCCTGCGCCATGGCCTGCGCATAGGCTCCAGAGCGTGCCCACAGCTCCTGATAGCTCAAGCTCACCTCGGGCGCCTGAGCAAACAGCAGGCGAACCGCCGCCTGTTCAGGTTTTTCCTGTGCCAGGCGCAGAAGGGTATGGGCAAGGTTGCTATTGACAGTCACCGGATAGTTTTTCGTTGGCGCTATCTCTGGCGTTGCTCGATCAGCTTGCTCAATTGCGCCAGGGTGTCAAAGCTGTCTTTGTTGAGCTCGGTATCATCGATTCGCACTCCAAAAACATCCTCAACGAACAGAGCCAGGTCAACTAGGTAGAAAGAGTCAATCAGTCCTCCAGAGAGCAGTGGCTCATCCGGCTGAATCTTCCGCTTGGGCAGCTTAAGGATTTTCTCGGCTATATATTGGGCCAGTGGTTCAGCAATGGTTGGGTTCATTTGGGCTCTCGTTAGTTATTCAAGAAAACCTGGGGTCGGTTCAGGCAGCTAACTTTATTGTGACACCGCCAACCAGATGGCATCCAAGACCTGCAGCGCATTCAGGTTGCGAATTGGCCAACCCCGGCTCATATTGAAGGGATTATCGAACTGGTTTGACGCCCAGGTGATATGGACGTTGTCTTCTTGCAGTCCTTGATCTGGCAGATCCTGAACCGCCCGCCAGTAATTCCACAGTGGGATGTCGTACTCCTGTGCCAGCCGGGCAATGGCGGCGTTAATGCTGCCGTCTCCTTCCAGGTTATCAGCTTTGGTGGATAGGATTGGAATAATCCCCTGACCGATCGACAGCTCGATAATCTGGCGCATCTGGGGTTCAAATTCATCCGGATGGTAAACGTCGTTCGAGCCCAGCATGATGAAGGCCATGCTGGGACGATGGACCCGGTATTCGCATGCCAGCGGCGCCTCACCAGGTTGGCATTGCTTGGGGTCAGACCACAAGGGCGAGAAGATCGAGGAAGCATTAAAACCGGACTTGGCAGCCAGGCTCGTCCGGCTGTACGAGCCCTGAAAGACTCCAATAACCTGTTCCAGATTGGTGTACTGCCCCAGGTTGTAATATTTAGGACCGCGATCGAAGTCTCCCAGGAACCAGGCCGGGGTACTGCCGCAGTCGCCGATTTTTGAAAAGGCGCGTGGATTATTTCCCAGGGACACACCGTGCTGGTAGATTTGAATCACAGTTGAGCTGATCTCGGGGATGACGGGCAAATTTTTCCAGTCTTCTGGACTCAGCGTCGGGCGTAAGGTGGCTGTCGGGGCGGGTAGAGTAGGGGGGGCGGCGGTGGGTTCGACAATTCCTTTGGTAGGTTCTGGGGCGGTGGGGATGAATTGAGCCTGGGATGGGCCGGCAGTTGCTCTGGTCAGTGCAGTTGGTTCTCCGACCGGAGACGGGTTCGTTGGTGAGGCCGTGCTCGCCGGCTCGCTCCCGCCGCAAGCAGTCAGGCAAAATAGCAGGATCAAGAAGGACAAGGACAGGGATTTCATCAAGCGGATTATATCTTAACCAGCCCGGCTATAGATCGGGTCTAGTAATCGGTTGGTTGATTTCCAGGATATCTTGTAGCAACCGTTCCGCAAAAAGAGCTGTTCCGGCCGGGCTCATATGAACAGCGCTGTTGGTGAACTCGTTGCCTGGTACCAGGTCCCAATAGTCCCGATATAGCCAATCCTGCTGGGCGCTTAGCTCAACCATTAAGCGTCGATAATCATCATAAGCCCAGCGAGGATAGTAATAATTATAGCGCCGATCGCTGTTGGCTCCTTGGCTGATGAACATTGGCTCGTTGACCAGTAGCACGGGGATATCTCCGGCTATCGCGATCCCGGCCTCAAGCGCTGTAAATGCCAGTGCTTGCGGGTCGAGTTGGCCAGGTTCAAAGTCATGGAAAGTCAGATCCGCGGAAAGATCTTCCTGGCGAGCGATGAAACTTTCCGGAATATCCTGGTCAATGCCGGTCGCGGCCCAGGGGATGCCCAGCATTTGCAAGCGGAAGAGATCGGCCAGCTCCCGGCGCGCCCCAAAAATTGTCCGCTCCAACAGGCCAAGTTCGACCAGGTGAGCAGATGCCGGGTCTAAACCGAGCTGATAGCGTTCGATCAACGCGAAGACTGGCTCAGGATTATTTTTCAGTAGCGGGGGAAAGAGCTGTTTGTCATCTGGGAACGACTCAAGCGTTACTGGCCAAACCACCAGATCCGGCTGGTAGCGCATGGCATAAGTCAGGATCAGCAGATCCTTGGTCAGTGACATCACCGGATAGCCGAAGTTATAGGCACGGATAATCCGACCATCGGGCAGGTGGGCTCCTGAGTTATTGATCTGCGCGGTCAGGGTTTCCTTTGCTGGTAGCAGGAAGCCCCAAGTGGCCGAGTCGCCGATAAAAATAATCCGGTACTCACCATCTGGCTTCTCGGCCTGGCCAGCCAGCTCATGCGATGCGAACATTGCTTCCAGGTTGAACAGGCTAAGGCTATTGGATCGCTCAGGATTGTCGCCGTATGGCAGTCGCGGCCGGCCAGGCAGCAGGGTGTTATACGCAGAAATCCGCCCCAGTGCTTGCATCGGGTAAACGGCGGCAAATGCCAGATTGACCAGGATAAATAACAGCAACCCTTTCCAGGCCACATGGATGGCTGAGAAAGTCTCCTTCTTCGGAAGTGTTGAAGGTTGATACATTTCTAAAACCCAGCTAATTTTTGAAACACCCGGCTGGAGAGCTGGACAGATGGCAGAGCAAACCAGACCCATCCCAGGGTGACATATTGGAAGGTGAGTAACCAGCCAGCTCCACGGGCAACGCGTTTCCAACTCGAATGGGTTTCAAGAAAGCCCAGGCGTGACCGGCTCCATTCACTCCAGCGGTTATGGATAAACAATCCCAGTCCATGCCAGGCGCCCCAGATAGCAAAATTCCAATTAATCCCATGCCATAGTCCGATCAGCAACATGGTGCTGATCTGGGCCAACAGGATAATGCTCCATCCTGGCATCGGTCGGGCCCGCGAGCGCAGGGCGCGCGTCAGTGGATTAAAAAAGTAAGCCCGGAACCACTGCGCCAGGGTGATATGCCAGCTATTCCAGAAGGCAGTCAGGTTCTGCTTCAGGTAAGGCCGGTCAAAGTTCTCTGGCAGATTGAGGCCAAGGATTTTTCCTGTCCCCAATGCCAGGTCTGTGTAGGCTGAAAAATCGAAGTAGATTCGCAAAGCATACGCATAAACCAGCAGCCAGGTCCACAGGGTTGATTCTGCTTGGGCCGCGTTTTGACTGTTCAGAGCGGCCAGTGCAAAACTATCTGCCAGGACGAACTTTTTAAATAATCCCCACACAATCCGTTCCAAGCCGGTCGACAGGTTGGCGGCTGGTGAGCTTTTAGGATTGATTAGCTCGCCAATGAAATGCTGCGAGCGATCGATTGGTCCGGCTGCCAAGCTGGGAAAAAACAGGACGTATGCGGCAAACTGATCAAGCCGGTAAGCAGGCAATCGGCCCGCGCGAAAGTCCAGTAAAGCGTGTAACAGCCGGAAAGCGATGAAGGAAAAGCCAATCCAGCTGAGGTCCTGCGGACTGGCCAGTTCAACCGGCTGGCCGGTCAGGCCACGCAATGCATGGCTGGCGGCCTGCAATAAGGCTGGACTTTTTAAGACCAGGAAGAGCGCCAGGATAATGCCAACTGCCGCTAGTGAAAACAGACGTCTGTGGCGGGGGAGCAAGAGAGGCAAGGCAGCCAGGGCAAGGCCAGCAGTTACAAATAAGAAGACTTGCCCAAGCTGGGGAGGGCGTGATGCGCTCAGACAGCACACTCCGTCCAGATAGCGGGTCAGACTGAGCAGCAGGAGTGATCCGCCGATCAAGCCGCCGGCCTGTAGCAAGCTTTTCCGTTGGTCTGCGGTTTCCAGGATGGTTGGCTGGGTTGTGGTCCAGACGATAATGGTGAGGATAAGGCTGGCAGTCGGCAGCCAATAATCCAGGCTGCGAATTGGAAGGGCGGGCTGCAGCCAGAAAACTGCTAATAGACCGGCGACTACAATTGCTCCCAGCCGCATCCGAGCAGGTAGCAACCAGGCAATCAGTACAGCGCCCAGTGGGAATACCAGGGCAGGTAGCAGAGTCACCTAAAAACCTTGGTAAATCCACTGCGGGGATTGATCTGCGCTGGCGATGACGATTGCGATCAAGATCAGGCAAAAGACAAGTGCCGCCAGGTTTTCACGGTTCAGCCAAGGTCTAGTCATCTTTTTTGCTGAGTGAGCATTTATTGATATCCACACATCCGCCATTCGCCGGCTTCATTAACAGCGGTATAACTGCGGTCGGCCAGGTTGATCTCAAGCACTTCATTGCCATAATTGGCGGTAATTCTGCCGCTGCAGGCAACCCGAACGGTATCTCCGCTCTGATCAGCTACTTGACAGGCCAGTTCGTTCAGGCTAACCTCTACTGCATCAAAGGTGCGCAACTCCTGGCGAGCGCTGGCTTCCCATGCTGCACAGGAGGCAGCCACAAGCTGGCTGGCATTTTTGGTCACCAGGGCTTGCAGGTAGCTTTCAATAGCCGCCGGGGCGCTGCCGGATTCCGTTGCGCAAGCGCTAAGCAGAACCAATATAAGGACAAGGAGAATTTTTGGGAATAGCCGTGAACGCATAGCCGTGTTCCTTTATTTGTTTTTTAATCCGCCGGCAATTGTACCAAGATTCCAAGCAATGCTATAATTTTGCTATGTCTACCGATGCAGCAATCCCAGCCAGCAGAACTCAGGACGACCGGAAGAAGGATCCCGGCTTGTGGAGGATCAGTCTGATGGCGCTGCTGGTTTCACTGACATTATTAACTTTTTCTGGCACGATTGCCAATATTGACCTTTGGAGTCATCTAAAGGCTGGGTTGGATAATCTAAGCAGCTTAGCAATTGCCCGCAGCGATCCGTATTCTTACTTGACCGGAGGTCAGGGCTGGATCAACCACGAGTGGCTGGCGCAAATCCTGTTTGCGTTGGCCTGGAGGATCGGCCAGGTAATCGGGTTGGTGCTGTTGAAACTGCTGCTTGGCTTGCTTACGCTTGGGATTATCCTTAATAACTTTCGTCTCCAACATGTAGACCTGCTGGCAGGTGGATTGGTCTTATTTATTGGTAGTATCCTGCTGGCCTCCGATTTTTCAACGGTTTACCCGCAAATTTTTACCCTGCCGATGTTGGCGCTGTTCGTTTCCTTATTGCTGCGTGCTGAAGAAGGAAACCTCAAGCTGCTCTGGGCTGCTCCACCGATTTTTCTCCTATGGGCCAATTTGCATGGGGGCTTTCTAATTGGGGTGGCTTTGTTATTGGGCTGGGTGGTAATGCACCTGGTGATCCAGTCCTTCGACTGGCGGAAAATTGTTTTTCCAACCGCGGTAAGCTTGCTGGCAACCCTTGTGACGCCTTACGGATTATCGCTTTACCAGTACCTGCTTCATTCCTCAAGTGATGCCCGGCCAGAAATCTGGGTCTGGGCTCCACTAACCCTCACCAGCCCGTTTGGTATTCTGTATCTGTTTCTGTTGGCGGTCTCAATTGTTGCCCTGATCTATTCTCAGCGACACCGTTCGCCGGTGATGGTTCTGCTCCTGAGTGTCGCTGCCCTGATGCCCTTTGTTGCCAAGCGCCATCTCTCCCTGTTTGCGATCCTTGCATTGATGGTCGCAGGAGAGCATATTGCCAGCCTGCTGATGCGCTCCGGTTGGATGCGCCGACAGGCGCTGGGTGTCCCGCGCTGGGGCTCATTTCTGGCTCTATTTGCTGCCCTGGGAATTCTTCTGCTGGCGATTCCCAACCTGGGCTACATTACGGTTAGCCAATCACCCCCGTACCCGGTCCAGGCAGTCCAGATCATCAAGAATAGCCAGGTGCAGGGGAATATCGCTACCGAGTATAACTGGGGCGGCTACGTAATCTGGCACCTTGGACCAGGCATCAAAGTATCAGTGGATGGGCGCCGGGAGACGGTCTATTCGCCTGAAGTATACGAGAAGAATCTTGGCTTTCTGCTTGGATTGGGACGCTGGGATCAGCTATTGGATGATTACCCAACTGATATGGTTTTAGTTAATGATCATACTCCGATTTATAACTTGATGAAACTTAAATCAGGCTGGGTGTTGATCTACTCGGATGCAGCAGGCGACTTGTATGTCCGCCTGGGCAGCCCCTTGGAAACCCCTTTGAAACAGGCGGTGCAGGAATACACCCCGATTGAAGATCGGGGGTTATTTCCCTGAAATGTGTGGATAGGCTAGAGCTTCGTGCCTGTGAAGCCAATTCCTTCGATAAAAGCCCTTTGGAAGAAAAAGTAAATCAAGATCACCGGGATAGTGACTACCAGTGAGGCAGCCATTAGGTAGGGCCAATTTACAGTGTAGCTGCCGCGAAAAAAGCTCAACCCTAGCTGCAAGGTGTATTTCGATTGATCGTGTAAGAAGATCAGTGGAGCGAGGAAGTCGTTCCAGGCGGCCTGAAAAGAAAAGATCGCCACGGTTGCCAGGGCGGGGGTCGATATTGGCAGGATGACATAGCGCAGGATTTGGACAAAGCTGGCCCCATCTATACGGGCAGCGTCTTCCAACTCGGCTGGCACCTGCTTAAATGACTGACGCAACAAGAAAATATAAAACGCGTTACCGAAGAAAGTTGGAACCACCAGCGGCAAGAAGCTGTTAATCCAGCCCAGCCTCGAAAATAGGATGTAGAGCGGAACCATCGTCACAGGGTAGGGTAGCATCAAGGTTGAGACCAGGATGATAAACCAATAACCTTTTCCGGGGGCTTCCAGGCGGGCAAATCCATAGGCGACGATTGAGCAAGACAGCAGGTGACCGATGACTGATCCGGTGGCGATAATCAGTGTGTTTACAGCAAAACGACCGAAGGGGAGCGATGTGAGTGCATCATGAAAATTCGACCAACGTGGCGGGTCAGGCCACCAGATGGGTGGAAGAGCAAAAACCTGGTAATCGGGTTTGAGCGCCGATGAAACCATCCAAAATACCGGGGCTAAAAAGAGAATTGAGACCGCTCCTAGCAGCAGATATCGCAGCGCTTTCTTCCATCCTTTAAGCCGTAGAATGGCAGGTTCGTACTCGTCAGATGGGTTCATTCTCGCTGTTCTCCCAGGTAAAACACCCAAAATCGCTGGCTACGAAAGATCAGCAGGGTAAATACCAGAATAATAATGAATAAGACCCAAGCCAGAGCGGAAGCGTAACCCATGTTGAAAAACTGGAAGGCCTGGCGGTAGACGTATAGTACAAAAAACAGGGTTGAATCCAGTGGGCCACCATCGGTCGCCACGAAAGCATTGGTGAAGGTCTGGATGGTCATAATGATGCTCAGAACCAGGTTGAAAAAGATCGTCGGGGTGAGTAGGGGGAAGGTAATCTTCCAAAACTGCCTCCAGGCGTTGGCTCCGTCAATTGCTGCCGCTTCATATGATTCACCTGGAATACTCAGCAAACCGGATAGGAACAGCACCATGGATCTTCCCCAGCCCCAAAAACTCATCATCACCAAAGACCACAGCGCCAGCTTGGGGTCAAGCAGCCAGCGCGGTCCCTGGATTCCGAATTGGGACAAGGCCAGGTTAATTAAACCGCCGTTTGGGTTGAGCATCCATATCCAAACCACGACGAATGCCACGCCAGAGAAAACTGTTGGCAAATAGAAGATGGTCCGGAAGACTTTTACCCCAGGCAGTCGGGCGCGAACCAGCATCGCCAGCAGCAGCCCACCGGCCATGTCTAACGGTACATAAGCTAGAGTATAAATGGCGGTGACTTTCAATGCCTGCAAGAAACGTGGATCATTGAGCATCCTGGAGTAATTATCCAGGCCGATCCAGACCGGGTCGCTCAGTAGGTCCCAACTGGTGAAACTGGCGTATAGCGAGACCAGCATTGGGCCTAGGGTCAGGCAAAAGAAGCCGATCAGCCAGGGTGAAATGCTGAGATAAAACGCAAGGCTTTCTCGCCGTTTCTGGTACGAATGCTGCATGGAGATGAAATTTTCCCCGACAGGATAGGCTTGAAAAACGGAATCGAACCGTTTTTCAAGCCTATAACTTAATTTGTGTCGGAACGAGCCGGTTTACTTATTGAGAGCATCAAGCGCGTTTTGAGCGTCTTGGGCTGCTTTTTGCATTACGGTTGCAACATCTGCGGTCGGATCAAGTAGGACCGTTTCCAGGGCGGCGCGCAACGCCGGGTCGGCAGTCTCATTCCAGTAAGGGGTAAAGGTGTAGGCGCGCGGAACCAGGTGGTTTAATTCGCCCAACCAGACGCCCTCGATCGGATCGGCTAGTTGACCGGAGGCCTCAGCTACCGATTTCACTGCCGGGAGGGCCCAATCCTTCCAGACTTGAGCGCCAGGCTCTCCCGTATAGAAAGTCAGGAACTTGCATACTTCGTCCGGATTTTTGGACGTGCTGGCAATACCAAAGCCGCCCCAGAAGAGAACATTGGCGCGCTGGCTGTCTTGTGGCGGTGCGGCTACGCCCAGGTCAATCAGAGGGTTGTTCTTCATCCCCGATTGCGGCCAACGGCCAAACAAACGCATGGCTGCCTGGCCATTATCGAATTCGCTGTTACCGCCGCCAAACTGGTTCAAATCTGCGGGCGGTGGTGCGACTTTGTATTTGTTGTACAGATCAGCATAGAACTGGACTGCCCGGATGACTTCTGGCGAGTCCATATAGCCGACGAACTTTTTACCATCTTCGTTGATTAGTTTACCGCCGGCAGCCGCCACCCAGTATTCGAAACCGGTTGTCCAGGTCGCCGGCAGTTGGATGCCCCATACTTCGGGAACACCGTCGCCATTTTCATCCTTGGTAAGTTGCTGGGCGGTGGAGAGCAGTTCATCCCAGGTCCAACCTTCTTTCGGATAGGCTACGCCAGCTGCGTCAAAGAGTTTCTTGTTATAGTAAATCCCCAATGGCGAATAATCCTTGGGCAGCAGGTATTGCTGGCCGTTGACTTTGCCAGGGTCGAGTAGCCCGGGCAGGTAAATTGACGTGTCCAGGTTGCTTTGTTTAATACAGGTATCCAGGGGGATGAAGGCGCCTTTCTCAACAAAGGATGGCACCGCATCGTCGCCAACCTGCATGATGTCCGGTGCGCCCTTGGCGGCTAATTGGGTCAGCAGGCGGGCGTAGTAATCGCGCCCCGAGACGGGTTCGAGTTGGACGATGATATTTGGGTTTTGATCTTCAAAGTTCTGAATGATTTGCTGGTGTGGTGTCAGCCCATCCCCTCCGTCGCCGGTGCCAGCCCGAATGACGATCACCTCTGATTCGGCGCTAGTTTCTTCAGCCGCGGGGGCAGGGGTGCTGGTTTGGCAGGCCGCAAGAATCAGACTGGCTACCATGATGAAACTGATCCAGAGATTGATTTTCTTCATAGTTCCCTTCCTTGAAAATTTGAAATATCGATCCTGTGCCCAATTATAAATCGAAAAATAGGAGAGTTGATTGCTTTGTGGGTGACATTTATCAATTGTCAGGAAATCGAAAATTATAGATAATTGAAAAGACCGCTCGGTTACCCTGAATTAAAAATGGTCAAATTTTCACATAAAAAGGAGTGAGTCATGACCGCACAAATCATTGATGGAAAGATCCTTTCCCAGCAGGTTAGGCAAGAAGCCGCTGAAGAAGTTGCCAAATTGGTCGCCGCCGGAATGCCCAGGCCAGGCCTGGCAACGGTTTTGGTTGGCGAAAACCCGGCTTCTAAGTCGTACGTCGGCTCGAAGCAAAAGGCTTGCGCTGAGCTGGGTATGGAATCTTATGGTTTTCACCTGCCTGAGACAGCCACTCAATCAGAGGTGGAAGGTTTGGTGGCCGAGTTGAACGCTGACCCGCGCGTCAATGGCATCCTGGTCCAGCTTCCCTTGCCGGGTGGTTTGATTGAGGAGGATGTGCTAAAAAAGATCAGCCTGGAGAAAGATGTCGATGGTTTTCACCCGATAAATATTGGCCGGTTGGCGCAAAAGGGCCGCGATCCCTTGTTTGTGCCGTGTACGCCGGCTGGTTGTATCCTGATGCTGGACAAATTTGGGGTCAAGCTGGATGGCGCTAACGCGGTTGTATTGGGCCGCTCGAACATCGTTGGCATGCCGGTAGCGCTGCTCTTGGTGCGTCGGAATGCTACCGTCACCATTTGTCACTCGCGCACCAAAAACCTACCAGATGTGGTGCGAAGCGCCGATGTCTTGATCGCAGCAGTAGGCCGGGCAGAAATGGTGCGCGGCGATTGGGTAAAACCCGGCGCGGTGGTCATTGATGTGGGGATTAACCGGATCGAGGATCCGGAACATCCGAAGGGCTCGCGCCTGGTTGGCGATGTGAAATTTGACGAGGCCAAGGAAGTTGCCAGCGCAATTACCCCGGTGCCGGGCGGTGTTGGCCCGATGACCATTGCCCTGCTGATGAAAAACACTGTCCGTGCGGCTAAGCTGGCGCAGGGACTGCCGGTCGAGAGCATTTTCTAATAAAATTTTCATTCAATTCGGGGAAGTTTTGGCGACCTGGATCGTCAAAACCTCCCCGATTTTTTCTTTCTTAGGGTATAATCACGTTTCGTCTGTACCCTGATATTATCAAAATAGGATGTAAGGAATGACAAAACGTACATACCAACCCAAGATTCGCCGCCGAGTGCGCGTCCACGGTTTTCGCTCCCGAATGTCCACTGCAGATGGTCGTGAGGTATTAAAGCGCCGGCGGGCCAAAGGGCGTTACAAATTGACGGTGACCAAGAACAATCACGTCAAAAAGGTAAACTGGAACGCTTAAGCCAGGTTGCGTTGAAACAAGTAGGTGAAATCCAGGTTCTGCCTGACCAGTTCTATCGATTTCAAGCGGGTGCGGCGGTTTGGAAAGTCTTATGCCCACCCGCTTGTTGTGCTGGTGGTGCATCCCAACCAGCTGGGTTGTACGCGCTTTGGCGTTACGGCCGGTCGCTCGTTGGGCGGCGCGGTTCAGCGCAATCACGCCAAACGCCGCTTGCGCGCTGCACAGCAGCTCTACCTGGCACAGCTTCCCTCCGGTTGGGATTTGATTTGGATTGCTCGCGAACCACTTCTTGCCGCTCCGTTTGTCGAGTTGCAATCTGCAATGACCGGTTTGCTCAAACGGGCAGGTTTACTGGATAAATCTTATGGCTTCGCATTCCCACCCTCGACCGGTGCCGCCTGATTACCATGCGCCCGAAGAGCCGAGACTGCGCGATTTACCCTTTACCATCTGGAATATCCCGCGCTGGGTTTTACTGGGACTCATCCGCCTGTACCAGGCGACTTTTTCCCGCGCGGTGCCTCCCAATACCTGCCGGTATACCCCGACCTGCTCTCACTACGGATACCAGGCGATTTACAAGCACGGTGCGATAAAGGGCGGCTGGATGGCTGTCTGGCGCGTGCTGCGCTGTAATCCTTTCAACCCGGGTGGTTTTGACCCGGTACCATGAACAGAACAAACGACCATGAATAAATCTCGTCAGCTCTTCCTGCTTTTTACCCTCACGATCCTGGCTTTTGTGTTATCTGCCTGTGCCAGCGGCAGCGCTATGGTGCAGAACTGGCCGGGTTTTACCATTGATGCTGAAAACCAGGTCGGCTACATTTCAAACGGCAGCCATGTCTATGCCATTAACCTGCAGACCGGTGCTGAAAAATGGCGTTATCCCAACCCGGCTGAGCGTAATGTGCTCTTTTCTGCTCCTTCAGTCCTGACGGGAGACAGCCAGCTTGTTGTAGGTGGCACCAATAATAAAGTGTACAGCCTGGATGCAGCGTCTGGCCAGCTCAATTGGACTTTCAGTCAGGCTGGCAATCACTTTTATGCTTCTGGCCTATCCATCGGTTCTAAGATCTTGCTGCCAAACATCGACCACAACCTGTATGCGCTGGACGGCTCAGGCGTACTGGCCTGGAAGTTCAAAACCGGTAGCGCTTTGTGGAGCGCCCCGGTTAGTGATGGCAAACTGGTCTTCCAGGCTGGGATGGATCATTTCCTGTATGCCCTCGACCCGGAAACTGGCGCTGTTGTCTGGCAGTCTGAAGACCTAGGCGGCTCGATCTCAGGTACCCCGGTGCTCAGTCCGGATGGCGTCCTATATTTTGGCACTTACGCCGATGAGCTTTTGGCTGTAAAGGCTACCAATGGCGAGATCCTCTGGCGCACCCCGGTTTGGGGCTGGGTCTATGCCTCGCCGCTCTTGCACGAGGGCCGGCTGTATGTTGGTAATCTAAAGGGCGTTTTCTACGCTATCGATGCAGCTTCTGGTAGTGTGATCTGGCAGGCTGAACCGCATGCCGATAAAGACCCAGAAATTTCGGGCCAGGCGGCGGTGGTCGGTAATACGGTTTTCTTTGGTGTCAAGGCAGGCGTTCTATATGCGCTGGATATTGAGAATGGCGCTACCCGTTGGAATAGCCTGCAGAAACCGTTTGGTAGTGAAAATGGGAAGACGACTCTGGGGAAGTTGTATGCACCTGTCCATACCGACGGCGAGACGATCTACCTTTCGCTGATGGGGGCTCAGCATTTGCTGGTCGCCATCGACGCGAATGGTGAGCTAAAATGGCAACCTTTCGTTCCGGCGAAATAACCTCCGGCGCGATGGATTAATCCGAGAAATATTGGTTCAGTACTGAAAAAGAGTGCACCATGTGGGATACCCTGATTATTAACCCGATGGTTAACATCCTGCTGCTGATCTATGGGGTGGTCGGTAACTTTGGTCTGGCGATCATCTTATTTACGATCCTGATTCGCTTGATCACCCACCCGCTATCTGTCCAGCAGATTCGCAGTGGCCAAAAGATGCAGGAAATGCAGCGCAGCAAGGCTTACCAGGAGCTGCAGAAAAAATACAAGGATGACAAAGCAAAACTGCAGCAGGAACAGATGCGCATGTACCAGGAGATGGGGATCAACCCATTGGGCTCCTGCCTGCCGACCCTTGTTCAGTTCCCGATCATCATTGGTCTCTACCAGGCGGTTATTCGCGTCTTGGGCGGAGCGCCGATGCAGATGGTGGACCTGTACAAGCACGTTTACCAGTTCTCGCCCTTCGACAAGCTCATCCCTATCTCGAAACTCATTCCGATTGACAACCAGTTCTTATGGATGGATCTCAGCCAGCCAGAACGGATCTACGTGCTTGGTTATGGGATTCCTTTGCTGGCAATTGTGGTGGTAGCAACTACCTGGCTGCAATCCAAGCTGATGACGCCGCCCTCGCAGCCAGGCGATCAAGGCGCCCAAATGACCCAGATGATGAACCTGTACATGCCGATCTTTATGGGTTATCTGGCTTGGACTTTTGCTGCTGGCCTCTCACTCTATTTTGTGACCAGCAACATCGTGACGATTGTTCAGTACGCTGCGATGGGAAAGGTTGATTGGAGCAATATTCTGCCGGGTAAAAAGTCAGCGCCAGCGGTAGAAAGTAAGGCGTCCACCCCAAGCTTGTCGGGGGAGAAAGCTTTGAAAGCGCCTCCGAAGACGGCCCCGGTTGGAAAATCTAGCAAGCCCAAGCCATCGAAAGGTAAGACGGCTAAGTAAGGTAAGGGAACGAGGCGGGTATGAATGAAAAACGCACTCACTTAGAGGTTATTGCGACAAGTATCGAGGAAGCGATTGAAAATGGCCTGGCCGAGCTTGGTCTGACAGAAGACCAGGTTGAGATTGAAGTATTGGACCAAGGCAGCCGTGGTTTGTTTGGCTTGGGCTCACGCCAGGCGCGTGTCCGGCTGATAGTTCTTTCAGAAGCGAACGATCAAGCCAAACCTGGCCAATCGGACAGGATTGAAGAAACATTTGATCTGGAACCGACGGGGGAAGAAGAAGAGCTTCTCGAAGAATACGAGGAGCAAGCTCGCGTCGAAGCGACCGCTGAAGATCTGCAAGATGACGTTCTACAAATATGCAAAGTTGTGGTCGAGGAATTACTGGCCAGGATGAAAGTCCGGGCCAGGGTATCGGCCAGGTATATGGAGCCGGGTGACGATCGCAGCAAGAAGATGGCCTGGGTGGATGTGCGCG
>CAZAGA010000001.1:0-4539 GCA_964484335.1 uncultured Anaerolineaceae bacterium | reverse complement strand
TATATGGAGCCGGGTGACGATCGCAGCAAGAAGATGGCCTGGGTGGATGTGCGCGGCAGCGACCTCAGCATCCTGATTGGACCGCGGGCAGAGACATTGAATGCCCTTCAGTACATCTCTGGGTTAATTGTCAGCAAAGAAATTGGACGCACCATTCCGCTGGTGGTTGATGTGGAAGGATTTCGTGCCCGGCGGATGGAACAGCTCCGTCAGTTGGCCCGACGGATGGCTGACCAGGCCATTAAAACCGGCCGACGCCAGGTGCTGGAACCGATGCCGGCCAGCGAACGCCGGATCATCCATATGGAGCTGCGCAATCATCCCCAGGTTTCGACCGAGAGTATCGGTGAAGAGCCCCGCCGTAAGGTGACAATTATTCCGAAATAATCCTTGACCGGCTTGGACAGAGATGGTAAAATCCGCACGCTTAAGTAGCAATGCCCCCATCGTCTAGGGGACCAGGACGCAGCCCTTTCAAGGCTAAAACCAGGGTTCGAATCCCTGTGGGGGCACCTGGCTCGAACGCCTGTCTTGCGAACAAAAGACAGGCGTTTTGCATTAACGAATTAATTGTGTGACCTTATTTTTGCGCAAAAACAAGGCCTGATTCAGGTTTGCCTTTCAAAAATTAGGTTTGACCGGTTCTGGGAACTCTAGCTTCTTTTTCATAGTCTCATCCCAGCCAGATTAACGCAGATACCCGACCGTCTTCCCCGATCTCAAATCGAGCATTGTAATCATCATCAGCGGTGAAAGTATTCTCACTGATCGGAAGCATCGGCCAATCATCTTCTCTCCCAATGCGGGATAGAGCCAGGCCACCTGCTCTGATTTTAACTTCGTAATCTCGGTACTGCCCAATATACTTTTTTAGCAAAGATAAATCCACTACCGGCGATCGGTAAATCGAATCGAGGCGCTGCAGATACCAGTTCAGGATATGGGCGCGAGTTGGGTCAGTGCCCTTGTCCAGCAAGCCTCGGATCGCATGGCGGTGTGCAGTTTCAAGAGCCTGCTCACGAGGTACCTCGATATCGGGTTGAACGCCGATCCCTTCCCAGTTGCTTTGGGTTACCGGATGGGTGGGATACCCTTCTGGAAGGGTGACCACAAAACCTTCCCCAAGGGTCAACTCGGTGATAGGGTGAGCGCCCCCACCCGTGGTTTCCCCAACCACGGTTGCCCGGCCGTGATGTTTCAGCGTATAGGCCATATCTTCCCCGCCCGAAAAGGTGCGCCGGCTGGTTAGAATATAGACCGGGATATCCGGCAAGCGTTTGCCAGGGATGTAAGGGTATGTCCATTTTTGCTGTACTTCATCTTTGGCACGGTGATACTTGGTCAAAAGCAGTTTAGGCTTCTTATGTTCATCGAAGAGGTAACTCTGGAAGAGCTGTGTCATGAAGGGGTCTCCGCCGCCGCACTGGCGCAGATCAAAGATCAAGGCGTCGCAGCGCGACAGGAAGTTCATCGCTGCCACAGCCACATGACCGGCCAGGTTGACAGGGGTAAAGTAGCGGATATCGATGTAGCCGATGTTACCAACCAGGTATTCGATTTTTTGGAGGCCGAAATTGTCGCTGTGAACCTGGTGCCACCAATCGGATTCATAGGCTTCATCCAAAGGATCATGAGACCTTTTTTCAACGACTTGTGCGGCTTCTCCAGGAGAATAAAAGACCGCCAGGTGCAGGTCATGTGAAATTTCTTGCAGATCATCAGTTAGACGCCGGCTGAGTTCCGGGGATGTTTCGCAATCCTCATAGCTCCCACCGTTTAGTTTCTCCCGAATGTGAGCTGCCACCTTTACGGCAAGTTCGGGAAAGGGGTAATTTTTGATCAGTAGTTGAGCGAGGTTCTTTACAACTTCCTGGCAAACCCCTGAAGTTAATTTTTTATCATTTGGGTGCATTCAATTTCTCCGATCCGCATAGCGCTGCCAGCCATATTCCGCGAAAAGGACTAACCCAATTGTTGATCGAAGGTCAGCAAAAGCAGGCTGGCGGCCAATCACGTGAAGCCGGACACATCGGCGAACAAAGCCGTCCCGTTCGATCGATCGGGAAGTTTTTCGTTGCGCGCCATGGCGGGCAGGCGGGCTTGCGGCGGAAAAGTGGAGAGTTGTGGCATCAAGACGCCTCATAGACTCTGGTTTGGGTTGATTGGCGTCAAGTTTATCACTTTCCACCCTTTCACGGCTAAGACACGTTGACGTACGGTACCCCCGTGGGGTCACAGGTTTATAAAAAGAAACTGTCATACGGCAGTTTCATTACCATTTTACCAATTGACCAAATTATTAATCCACAATGATACAAATCCTGTTTATAATAATTATAATTTGTATTCGAAAGGAAGATCAGATTGTGTTTATCGGGCGCGAGGCTGAGTTGGCTCATCTTGAAACCTTATATCTTTCAGGGCGTGCAGAGTTGTTTATTCTGTATGGACGCAGACGTGTTGGTAAAACAGAGCTCCTGCGTGCATTTTGCGCTGAGAAAGCTTACATATTCTTCATTGCTACGCTAAGTTCTGATCGCGACCAGTTGGCGGCTTTCTCTCAGGATGTTTACCATTTCACCCATGCTGAGGTTCCGCAGGGTTTCATTTACCCATCCTGGGAAGCCGCGTTTCGAGCTTTGGGAGAATTGCCTGGGCGACCTGTGGTGGTTTTAGATGAGTTCACTTATCTGATTGGAGGCAATAAAGCCATTCCATCGATCTTGCAAAAAGTTTGGGATGAACGACTGAAAAACACAAATGTTTTCTTGATATTGTGTGGCTCTTACATTGGAATGATGGAAACCGATGTGATTGGCTACAAAGCACCGTCGTATGGCTGGCGCACAGGTAGTAATTTGCTCAATCCGTTGGAGATTCCGACTGTTACGCAGTTCTTTCCCAATTATTCGTCGATTCAACAACTTGAAGCCTGGGCAATTTTGGGCGGTATGCCTTATTACTTGTCTGCCTTTTCCGATCAGATGGATATTTTTGCAAATATCCGTAAGCAGGTTTTGGATACCCAAGGATTGCTTTATTCAGAACCTCGCCTCTTGCTCCTGGAAGAATTACGCGAACCGCGCAATTATTTCTCCATTCTGCGCGCGATTGCTCAGGGGAGTACCCGTCTGAATGAAATTGCTCAAAAAGCAGGGGTTGGCGACAGTTCCATCACTGCTCGCTACCTGGATATTCTCCAACAAATGCGCCTGGTTCACCGCAGCGTTCCAGCCACTGAAAGCCAGCCGGAAAAAAGCAAAAAGGGTATTTACCATATTTCTGATTTCTTTCTGCGCTTCTGGTTTCGTTATGTTCACCCTTTCCAGAATGCTCTTGATCTAGGTATGGCGGAGGGCATCCTGGCGCAACGCGTCCGTCCCACTTTCGAGCAGTATGTCAGTTATGCATTTGAGCATGCCTCCAGAGCTTATGTGGTTCGTTTGGCTCGAAAAGGACAGCTTTCCTTTCTTCCCGAACGAGTAGGAAGCTGGTGGGATCAAAACACAGAAATCGATGTTCTGGCGATCAGTGATAGTGAACAGGCGTTGTTGGTGGGAGAATGCAAGTGGTCGGCTAGTCCGGTTGGGATTGATATCCTACAAGACCTCAAGCGCAAGGTACAACTTTTGCAGGAGATGAAATCGTGGGAAAACATTGCTTTTTTCCTGTTCGCCAAATCGGGTTTTACGCCTGCTTTGCAGCAACAAGCCTCTGCTTTTGAAAATATTCGCCTGATCTCTGCTGAAGAGATTTTGGTTTGAGATTGATGGGATCATTTTATGCAGGAGTTACATGAAATCAAACCTGGTATCTAGCCTCCAAACACATTTCGGTTTCAGTAACTTTCGCCCTGGACAAGCGGAATCAATCCAGAATTTGCTGGATAACCAGCATACTTTGGTTGTAATGCCTACAGGATCAGGAAAATCTTTGATTTTTCAACTCGTAGCGCTACAGCTACCAGGCGTCACACTGGTCATCTCACCTTTGATCGCTCTAATGAAAGATCAGGTTGATAGCCTGGAGCGCCGTGGCATCTCTGCTACCTTCATCAATAGCACTCTGTCAGGTGGCGAACAGAGCCAACGGTTGAAATATCTCGCATCTGGCGGGTATCGGATTGTCTATGTTGCGCCTGAGCGCCTGCGAAGTACACAATTTATCCATGCCTTGCACAGTCAACAGATCAGCCTGTTGGCTGTGGATGAAGCTCACTGCATTTCAGAATGGGGACATGATTTTCGCCCTGATTATTTGCATATTGCCCCGTTTCGTGCAGCTTTTGGAAATCCCCTAACCGCTGCGCTGACAGCCACCGCGACGCCCAAAATTCAAGAGGATATTGCTCGATCGTTGGGCATCTCTCAAATCCAGCGCGTAGTGACCGGCTTTAACCGCCCAAATCTGGCCCTGGAAGTACGATATGTACAGGATCAGATCGCCCGGTTAAAAGTCTTGCAAGAACTGCTAGAAAGTGTGAAAGATGGAGCGGCAATAATCTATACCGGAACGCGCCGGGACGCCGAAGAAGTGGGT